>NZ_NHBI01000048.1:0-21142 GCF_002167505.1 Sulfitobacter sp. TMED3
TGGCCCTGGCCTTGGCCCTGGCGCTTGTTCAAAGTGTGCTGCCCATCCTCGGTGCGGGGCGCGGAAACATCCTGTGGATGCAGTCTGCCAGATGGTCCTCGTTCGGTCAGGTTTTCTTTGTCGGCATCGCGTTTCTGGCGCTGATGCAAGCCTTCGTCACAAGCGACTTCACGGTCAAGAACGTGGTGGCGAATTCCAATTCACTCAAACCGATGCTGTTCAAGGTGGCAGGCACCTGGGGCAGTCACGAAGGATCCCTGTTGCTGTGGACCCTTGTCCTGACGGTGTTTGGTGCGGCGGTCGCCCTCTTCGGATCGAACATTCCGCTGGCGCTGAGAGCAAGGACGCTGTCGGTGCAGGCCTGGATCAGCGTTGGCTTCCTGACTTTCATGCTGCTGACGTCCAATCCTTTCGACCGCGTTTTCCCTCCGCCAGGCGACGGTCAGGACCTCAACCCATTATTGCAGGATGTCGGTCTCGCCATGCACCCGCCGCTTCTCTACTTCGGGTATGTTGGCTTCTCGATTGTCTTCTCGTTTGCGGTCGCCGCCCTGATCGAAGGGCGGGTGGACGCGGCCTGGGCACGGTGGGTACGTCCGTGGACGCTGGCTGCCTGGATGAGCCTGACCGCAGGCATCGCGCTGGGATCCTGGTGGGCCTATTATGAGCTTGGCTGGGGCGGCTGGTGGTTCTGGGACCCCGTTGAGAACGTCAGTTTCATGCCATGGCTGATGGGCACGGCCCTGCTGCATTCCGCAATCGTGACGGAAAAACGGGATGCGTTCAAAAGCTGGACAATCCTTCTGGCGATCCTGACTTTTTCCCTATCGCTCTTGGGCACGTTCATTGTCCGATCGGGCCTGCTGACGTCTGTGCATGCGTTCGCGGTCGACCCGGAAAGGGGACTTTATATCCTTGGATTGCTGGCCGTTTCGATCGGCAGTTCCCTTGCTCTGTTTGCCTGGCGCGCGCCGACAATGGAGCCCGGCGGCCTGTTTAAGCCGATCAGCCGGGAAGCGGGGCTATTGGTGAACAACCTGCTGCTGGCCACGGCCACCGGCATTGTGCTGTTCGGTACCTTGTACCCGCTCTTCTACGAAGCCGCGACGGGCGGTGAAAAACTGTCAGTGGGGCCGCCCTTCTTCAATGCGTCCTTTATTCCCGTGATGCTGCCGCTCGTCTTTGCGATGGGGCTGGGGCCTTACCTGTCCTGGAAACGTGCCGATCTGGCGGGCGTTCTGCAACGGTTGCGTTTCGTGGCCGTCCTGGCCGGGCTCGCGACATTGATGATCTGGTACCTGGCTGAGGGCGGTCCGGTATTGGGGTATCTATCGCTGATGCTTGCGTTCTGGCTGTTTTTCGCAACGCTGCGGGAATGGGCGATGCGCATCAAGCTTTTTGAGGCACCGTTCCCGGAATCGCTGCGGCGGGCGCGCAACCTGCCCAGATCCTCTCATGGGATGACACTGGCACATGCGGGGCTTGCGATGGCGATGTTCGGATTTATCGGCTCGACGGTCTGGAAATCCGAGGAAATCATCTTTGTCCGGCCCGGTACAGAGGTCAGCATTGGTGGGTTCGATGTCACCTTTGAGGGGGCCGAACGTGTGCGTGGGCCAAATTACTTCGCGGATCGTGGCACGCTTCGTGTGGCCCGGGAGGGGAACTATGTCACCGATCTCTTCCCGGAGCGGCGTACCTATCCGGTCGCGCAAACCACCACCACAGAGAGCGCCATCAGATCGACAATGGCCGGTGATCTCTATGCGTCCATCGCAAATCCGGCCGCCGAGGACGAGAGCACGCAAGGGGCTTGGACCCTGCGCATCCTGTATGAACCTCTGGTCAACTTTATCTGGATCGGATCGGCGATGCTTGTGCTTGGTGGGGGTCTTTCGCTGTCTGACCGGCGGTTGCGCGTCGGGGCACCCCGTCGCAAGGCGACAGCGCCCGCAGCACTTCCTGCGGAGTAGGCATGGGACGTATACTGGCATTCATTCCGCTGGCAATCGCGGCCATTTTCGGGGGGTTTTTTCTGTGGGGCTTGAACCCGGACCGGGACCCGAACAACATTCCTTCGGTTCTGATCTCGCAGCCGGCACCCGAATTCGATCTGGCCGCTGTCGACGGGTTGGAGACGCCAGGGCTTTCCCGCGCCGATCTGGTCGGGAACCCGCGACCGGTCATCGTGAACGTGTTTGCCTCGTGGTGCGTGCCCTGCCGGGCCGAACACGGGGTTCTGACCCAGATGGTCGAAAAGGACGGGCTGACGTTGTTCGGGATCAATTACAAGGACAAGCCGGAGGATGCGACTAAATGGCTTGCTGAGCTTGGCAATCCCTACGAAAGGATCGGGTCTGATCTGAGCGGCAGAGTGGGGATTGAATGGGGCCTTTCGGGCGTACCTGAAACATTCATTGTCGGCTCTGACGGGACGGTGTTGTTCAGATATGTCGGCCCCGTCGTGGGCGAAACGGCGATTTCCACATTCAGGGAAGCATTGATCCAGGCTGGCGCGTTAGCAAGGGGCCAGAACGGATGAGGTATATCGCATTTGCTTTCCTCCTGCTGCTTCCGGTGACGGCCTTGGCGGTCGAGCCAGACGAGATGTTGCAGGATCCTGTACTGGAGCAACGCGCCCGTGAAATATCACGGGAACTGCGCTGCGTTGTCTGCCAGAATCAGGACATCGACAGCTCCAACGCCGGGGTTGCGCGGGACCTGCGCATACTGGTGCGCGAAAGGCTTGTTGCCGGTGACAGCGACAAGGAGGTCATCGCGTACATCCACGCCCGGTATGGCGATTATGTCCTGATGCGCCCGCCCCTGAATCGCGCCACTCTCGCGCTCTGGATGGCGCCCTTCGTGTTTGCGCTTGTTTCGCTGCTTGTCGGCTGGACCGTCATTTCGAGAAGCCGGCGCAGGGCTGCCGCAACGGGATTTTCCGATGACGAAAAAGCGGAAATTGCGCGTTTCATTGAAGAGAACGCTTCAAAGGACGGTTCATGATCTGGTTGGTTTTCGCCCTGTTATCCGTTGTAGGTCTGCTTTTCATGGGCCTGCCGCTGCGCCATCGGTCGTCGCGGACACCCGTCCCGGCTGACGCCACGGATGCGGTCCTCATGGATCAGTTGGATGAGGTTCGGCGGGATCTTGAGCGCGGTGTCATTTCCGACACCGAGGCCACGGCGGCGGAGCAGGAGATCAAGAGACGGATCCTCGTGCAGTCGCGCCGGTCCGTTCTGTCAGATGGGAAACCGGCGGCAGGGGGCCGCTTGATGGTCGTTCTGAGCGCAGTGTTCGTGCCGGTCTTCGCTTTTGGATATTACTCCGCAATGGGCTCGCCAGAGATCCCAGGTGTCGCCTTTGCCGAACGTGCCACTGAACGGCAGGAAGCGGCGGAAATCGCCGAATTGACAGATCGTCTGTACGTCCGGCTCAGTTCAGACCCCGAAGGCGGGCCTTCGGAAGGCTGGATGCTGCTGGGGCAAACCTATTCGAAAATGGGCCGGTATGCGGATGCAGCCGATGCATATAGAGTTGTCGCACAACGACCGAAGGCCGATTCCGCCGTCTTCTCCATGTTGGCCGAGGTTCTGATCTACGCAGAGCAAGGTGTGGTGACACCTGAAGCGGACACCGCGATTGATCGGGCGTACGAACTGGATCCTTCCAATCCCGGTGCTGCCTTTTTCAAGGCAGTCTCGCTCGAGCAGAAGGGCGATGAGGCTCGGGCTCACGAAATGCTGGTGGCCCGGCTGGACGATGCGGATAGGTTTTTCCCGTGGATGGAAAGCTTTGTTGGCGAAGCCAACCGGATTGGCGCGAAGATCGGCAAGGCTCCGATCTCGCTGGCCGACTATGCCCCGAAGACCAGTGCGTCCGGCCCGACACAGGAAGACATCGAAAACGCGCAGGACATGAGTGTGGAGGAACGACAGGATTTCATCCGCTCGATGGTCGAACGGCTGGCCACGCGGCTGGAAGATGAGCCTGACGATCTTGATGGATGGATGCGGCTTGGCAATGCCTATTCGGTTCTGGGTGATACCGCGCCGGCAATCGCGGCGTTTGAACACGCTGAAATCCTGTTGTCGGAGGTGCCGGGAGATGACCCGCGCCGTCAAGCCGTGCAAAGCGCGTTGGAACGGTTGCGCCCGTAGTGGCGTGGGCGACCGTCGCTGTGCAGGTGAATGTGAGGCAGGATCAAGGTTTGGCGCTTAATCGAAAGCCCATCCGGTCCGGCCGTCGTCACAGACTATTTCGTGGGTAGTACCTTCAGACTGACCGACCAAGCGACATCCTACGGGAAGCATGACGTCGTGTGCCGCATCCCGTGTCACGGAAGGGGGCTCAAGTGGGCAAAGCTTGCCCGAGGCCGACTGGGCACAACCGCCGAGGGCCAGAATACCTGCAATCGGAATTCCGATTGTCAGCCGCGTTCTAGCGGGCGCGTACCAGTTCTCGTTCGGGAGCTTGGCCATCTTCAAATTCTGCATCCACAGTCGCCTCGTTCGCCTGTTCAACTCTTGACCCGTGACACGACTTTCCCATCATCCTGTGCATGACGACATGCGCACCAAGACAAAGTGCGAGCGGCGCAAAAAGGCCGACGTTGCCCCACAGACCCGCGATCGTGCCGCCTGCAATAAAGAATGCGGCGACTGGAAACAACATAACGGCACAACAGGCCATCATACCATACTGCATCAGTTTCGATGAACCGGTGGATTTTTGACTTTGATTGTCAGACATGTAGCTCTCCAGAATATGCTCGTGTTCTTCTGCGACATTCCAGTGAGGCAAGGTCAAGGGTACATTCGGATACAATTTGATCAGATGACAGCCTGCGGGTCGTTGACCAAGTTGGCCCGTCAGGTTGCCAGATCCAACGCATAGGACAGGAATGTGACCAGGGGGATCGGGGTCAGGCTGAACAGCAAGGCCATGCTCATTGTCCTGAACATGGTAGGCTTCGATGCCTCGCCAGAAGGTTCTGTCAGAACCACCAGAAGCGCGATGAAGGTGCCGGGCGCCAGGGCATAGAGATATACGCCCGAGATGTTCCCAAACATGAACGACCGCTCGAGCGTTGGTCCGACCACGCTCAAAGCTGTTGCACGGCTGCCGTTGAACGAGCCGAACAGATCGGCCGACATCACATAGGCGGCAATGTGAACCCCAATGAATGCGACACTCCGCAGCGGGCCATCTAAAACCAGGTAAACAATCGGCCGATGCTGGTACTGCTTCAGCGCGACCGATGCGGAAACGAACCCCAAGTAATTCACGAGGAAAACGACCACAAACCCATTGGTAAAGACCTGCCGGAGGAAGCGCGAGAGCGCGGTCCCATTCGTCAGCAGCAGCGTCGCAAAACCAGGCGTTGCGAGGATGTAGACAAGCAGGAACGGCAATATGCTTGCCAAGCTCAGAACGGATACGTTCCAACAAAATCTGCCGAATGGTAAGGTCGGCGAAAAACTTTGTCGGAACGTATCGCGGGCAAACACGTCAGCCGTGGGTTGCGAAGACTTGCGTCGACCCATCCATCAGTACAAGCAGCACATCATAGGGATCACCTTGGGGGCCCATGCCGGGCGANCCCATNGGCATTCCCGGTGCTGTCAGTCCGCGCGCGACAGGTTTTTCGCTCAGCAACCGCCCGATGTCAGCCGCAGGCACGTGACCCTCGACGAAATATCCGCCCACGGACGTAGTGTGACATCCTGCCAGTTCCGGCGCGATGCCGTGTTTCTGCTTCAGAACCTGAAGCGTGTCGTAATCCACGTCCTCGACCGATGCCTTGAAACCGGCAGAGATCATCTCATTTACCCAAGCGCCGCAGCAGCCGCAGGTCGGTGTCTTTGTCACCTGCAACGTGGGTGCGGCGGTTTGCGACAAAGCAGGCCCGGCCAAGGCCAGGCTGAGTGCCGTAAGGCCAAATTCACGTCGGTTCACTTAAAACTCCTCGATGTTCTTCCTTAAATAGTTGCTCGGTATCCCGAAGTCGACTGCCCGCGCTGTTACATTTGGCTACAAACACGGGATGGGCGTCCCTTGGTGAAAATGACTATGTTGGCGGCATGAGCGATCTGCCACGCATCCTTGTCGTCGATGACCATTCAGAGATTCGGAAATCCGTCACCAGTTATCTGGAACGCAACGGCATGCGTGCTTCAGCGGCGGNAAATGCAGTTGAGATGGACGCAAGGCTGGCGGAAGCGCATTTCGATCTGATTGTCCTCGATGTGATGATGCCGGGGGAAGACGGGCTGTCCGCGTGCAGGCGATTGCGCAAGGAAGGGCATATTCCGATCCTGATGCTGACCGCATTGGGTGACGACGAAGACCGCATCGCGGGTCTGGATGGCGGGGCAGACGATTATCTCGCCAAGCCGTTTAATCCCAAGGAACTGGTGGCGCGGATCAACGCGATATTGCGTCGGACGCAGCTGATCCCAAAACCGAATGGTTTTGCGGGGAAAACGTTGAAGTTTGCACACCTAAAGCTGGATTTCGATGGCCGTACACTGATTGACCAAGGCGGTTCGCGCACGCAACTTACATCCGGTGAACTCAAACTCCTGACCCTGTTCCTGCAAAGGCCAAGGACGGTCATTGGCCGCGACGANCTNCTCAAANTNAGCACNGGCNGGGTCGCCGGTCCATTGGACCGAACCATCGACAATCAGGTGAGCCGGTTGCGCCGGAAGATGGAAGAGGACGTTTTGCGCCCGAAGATCATCGCGACTGTACGGCATGGGGGGTATAGTCTTTCCTGCGATGTCGAGATTTGCGAATGAAGCTGCTTCCACGGACGTTGCGTGCACAGATTGCCCTTCTGGTTCTCGGTGTCTTGATCCTCGCGCACGCTCTGAGTCTCTGGTTCTTCGTTGATGAACGCTCTTTGGCTGTTCAGGCCGCCATCGGTGCCGAAGCCGCCGGACGCGCCGCAAATGTCGCACAGTTGATTGAAGGCGCACCCCCGGAATTGCATGCCCAGATCGTCCGCGCTGCAACGTCTCCGCTCGTACGGTTCGACCTTACAGACGAGCCGTCGGTCGCACACGGACAACACGATGACGGTGGAGCGGTCGAAGCGCGGATACGGGCACTGCTTCAGGAAAGCTACAGCCGGGATATNCGGGTTGAGGTNCATGAAATCGAGGGAAGTCTGCTGCCCCTTCCGAACCTGTCACCGGAAATGGCGCAAATGCACGCCGAAATGATGCAGGGCAGCCTTGCGGCCATCGAGATGGAGCTGTCCATTGCGCTGTCCGGTGGGAATTGGCTCAACATCGAGACGCGGTTCGAACGGCCGCCTCTGCAAAGGTCGCTGGCGTCCAACATATCCTTTGCACTGACTGCGGGACTTCTGCTGGTTGCAAGTTTCTGGTTTCTCCTGTCCCGACTGACCGGACCACTCAACGATCTCGCGACTGCGTCCGAACGTCTGGGTCGCGGCGCCGCCAAGGGCGATCTGCCGGTCGTAGGGCCGAAGGAAGTTCGGGATCTGACCCGATCATTCAACATCATGCAGGATCGCCTGACGCGATTTGTCAGTGACCGGACCCAGATGCTTGCAGCGCTTGCGCATGATCTGCGCTCGCCTTTGACGGCGCTNAGGGTGCGGGCCGAAATGGTGGACGACGAAGACACGCGCACGTCCTTGGTGGCGTCAAGTGAAGAGATGCAACGGATGGTCGATGCGACCCTCGATTTCGCGAAGGGCGTCGGACAGCATGAAGAGGTCCAATCGGTTGATCTGCACGATCTGATCACTGGTATGGGCTTGGACAAGGTTCAGGTGACCAGCCAAGGTCCACTCATCGTAACCGTGAAACCAAGCGCGATGGGGCGCGCGTTGAGAAACCTGATTGAGAACGCGATCCGCTACGGGAGTGAGGCCAGGGTTTCGTGGCAACGCATGGGCAGTGAGGTAGTGGTCGCCATCGACGATCAGGGGCCCGGTATTCCCGACAATCAGCTGGAGGCTGTTTTCGGACCCTATGTCAGGCTCGAGACGTCGCGATCACAGGATACCGGCGGTCATGGCCTGGGGCTGTCGATTGCGCGCAGCATCATCCTTGAGCACGGTGGTTCTATCGAACTGAAAAACCGCACTGATGGGGGTCTGCGCGCTGAAATCACGCTGCCCGTCAAACAAAGCGCCGAGTCAGCCCCGAAAGAGGAAGGCTCGCCACATATGGCGCGGGTTGTTCGTCACCTCAAACCCGACTAGTTTAGTGAGGCAAGTATATGAAACGAAGATATTTCCTGACTTCTGTTGCAGCTCTTTCGGTGAGTGGAAAAACAGCATTCGCGCATAGTGACGCAGAGCACGACCGGCGCGTCGGGCCATCTGTGGTGCCCCCGGAGCAGTTGCCGCGCCAGGTTCCGTTCACCGAGGCAGACAAACCGGGAGAAATACATGTCGATCCGAACCAGTTCGCTTTATTTTGGACTTTGCCGAACAATCGGGCAATCAGGTATACCGTCGGAATTGGCCGGGAGGGGCTCTATGAATCCGGCGAGTTCTATGTCGCGCGCAAGCAAAAGTGGCCGCGGTGGACGCCCACACCCGCCATGATAGCCAGAGATCCTGACCGATATCTTCGTTTTGCGGGCGGTGTGCCCGGTGGGCTGAACAATCCACTCGGTGCCCGCGCCTTGTATCTTTACCAGCCAGGGCGTGGGGACACCTACCTGAGAATTCACGGCACAACGGATCCGAAGACGATTGGTCGACGTGTCTCAAACGGCTGTGCAAGGCTTACCAATAATCAGATCATCGAACTCTATGAGAAGGTCCCGCTCGACACGCGTGTTGTCCTGAAACCCATCGAGGTTTGAGGCAGCAGCGCGAAGACGTGTCCGTTGGCCGGGATACATATCGTTACATAANANCAGGCCCCGGACTGTTCATGAAATGCNACCAGGCGGNTAGTCTAGNGGATAGGCAGACAACAACATGAGGCCATATGATGACCCGCAAGCAAACACNTGTAACGCGNCGNGCATTCACNGNAGGNGCNGCATCGGCAGCTTTNGCNNCNCCNTCCATCNTGCGTGCGCAGGNGGATCAAACCNGTGTCCGAAGGAANATCTCATCNTTTCGNACNCANGCNTGGCANGACNNCTTTGACNCNTTGGNCAAGGGNATCATCATNGCNGANACCNNTACCCGCGTGATGCAACACTGGACGGCCGATGGCGANATGCGNATTTATCCNACATCGGTTCCCNTGNCNGACGAGCTNACAANGCGCGGNTACACGACAGTCACGTTCAAGGACCCCGAACCTGACTGGACCCCTACACCCTCCATGCGCGAACGTGACCCGTCATTGCCAGCCTATATGCCGCCCGGGCCGGATAACCCGTTGGGCGCCCGTGCCCTGCACCTGAGTTGGACGTACTACAGGATTCACGGCACCCATGATACGCGCAAGATCGGAAGACGCTCTTCAAGCGGGTGTATCGGTCTCTACAACGAGCAAATCATCGAGGTGTTCGAAAGGACACCGGTCGGCACGCAGGTACGATTAATCTGATGTCGAAGTCCGGCATCCTGATTGCGGCGTTTTTTGTCGTCGGTGGCGCGGTTGTGATCTGGCAGCAATTGCAGCCATCGTCTTCGATGCCCGGCCACACAATGACAACGCCTGATCTTTCGCAGACGGAAGAGGGCGCGCCGATTGCAGACGTGGTTGTGCCTGCTGAATTCTCAGCAAATGCCCAATTGGGAAAGCGTGTTTTCGATGGCGCTTGCGCCGCTTGTCACGGTGCGAATGCTGCCGGACAGAATGGCGTGGCACCGCCGCTTGTCCACAAGATCTATGAACCGAGCCATCACGGTGACGCCGCTTTTTTGCTTGCCGCGAAACAAGGTGTCAGAGCGCACCATTGGAAGTTTGGCAATATGCCGCCAGTTGAAGGCGTCACGCCCGGCGATGTGAAGATGGTTGTTGCATATGTGCGGGAACTTCAGCGCGCCAACGGGATCAATTGAGAGGAATGACCAACTTGAACATGAAGATATGGATTACTGCCATTGCGATCGGGACGACCGGCGTTGCTGCCTTGGCGCATTCCGGAGCAACCGGCGTGGTGCTGGAGCGGATGCAGGGCATGTCCGCGATGGCCAAAACACTCAAGACGCTATCACCCATGATGCGGGGTCAGGTACCTTATGACGCCGATGTCGTCCGCAGGGAAGCTGGCGCGATGATCGGCCATGCCGGTGAGCAAATGACGCGACTGTTTCCTGAAGGCTCGGGTGGCGGAGTGTCCAAGGCGTTGCCGTCGGTCTGGGAAAACAGCGAAGAGTTCGCGGCCCTTGCGCAAGAGTTGAGAACAGCCGCCGAAGGATTGAAGTTGAGCGCAGGCAATGGGTTGGCCGCAGCACAGGGCAACGGTAGCGAATCAATGATGGGCGGCGCCACTGACGGGATGATGGGTGGCGGGTCCGCGCCTGCAATGGGAGGGGGCATGATGGGATCGGACCTTCCCATGACGACCGAGATGTTTGCGGACATGCCGACCGACCGTGCGTTCGCGATGGTCGCCCAGACCTGTTCGGCCTGCCACCAGAAGTTCCGCAAAGAGGACAAGTGATCAGATGCGGTGGTGGCGTTGGATCATCGGTGCGGGGGTCGTCGGCGGCATCGGCGTTGTCGCGGCAACGATAGCCTGGCCGATCGGTGCGCCAGTCTCGGACCTGACCCTGCAAGGCGATGCCCAGCGGGGGTCGTATCTGGCGCGCGCCAGTGGATGCATTGCGTGCCACACCAACTTTGAAGCTGGCGGGGCGCCATTGGCAGGAGGAGCGCCGCTCCGGACCGATTTCGGGACATTCTATCCGCCAAATCTGACCACCGATGTCGAATTCGGGATTGGCGGCTGGACAGTAGAAGAGTTTGCAAAAGCGGTAAGGCAGGGAATTTCCCCGGACGGAGACCCCTATTATCCCACCTTCACCTACCCGTTTTATGCAAACTACACGGATCAGGACATTGCCGATCTGTGGGCCGCGTTCCAGACCGTGCCAGCCGTGAATGTGCCGACCCCGTCCCATGAGGTGCCTTTTCCGTTCGATCAGCGATGGGGGATGAAACTTTGGCGGGCGGCTTTTCTGACAAAGCCTGACACCGCACCAGAGGCGGACCGAAGCGATGCTTGGAACAGGGGCAAGCTGCTGGTCAACGGGGCGGCACATTGTGCTGCCTGCCACACAACGCGGAACTTTGCAGGCGCACGCATAGTATCGAAGAGGTTTTCCGGCAACGACGCCTTGCCGGGAGGTGGCAAAGCACCTTCGATCCGGACGCGCGATCTTGTGTCCGAAGGCTGGACAACAGACGATATGGCTTATGCATTGCGATCTGGCATAACGCCGTCTGGCGACGTATTTGGTGGATCAATGGCCGAAGTCGTGCGCTATGGCACGGGCTTTCTGAGCGACGCAGACCTGAATGCGATGGCCACCTACCTGCTGGACAACAAATCATAATCTTGGGAACCCACGAATGATCACGCTCAATCGCCGCCAATTTCTGGCAACATCTGCTGCGTTCAGTGGTCTGTCGGCCAGCACTGGATTTGCGGGCACGCCATTCGCGACCCTGACAGCCCAGCAAAGCGACGTGCAGCTGCTGCCCGGCAACTATGGCAAGACATCGCTTTGGTGCTTTGACGGCGGCTCACCCGGTCCGGAGATTCGCGTGGCGCAGGGGGGGCGTGTCCAGCGCAGATTGGTCAACCGGTTTTCTCAGGGAACGTCGGCGCATTGGCACGGCATCCGCATCGACAATGCGATGGATGGCGTTTCCGGCCTGACACAGGATGTGGTCCAGCCGGAGGAAACATTCGACTATGACTTTACTGTCCCGGATGCCGGGACCTATTGGTACCATGCCCATAATAGGTCGTTTGAGCAGGTGGGCAGAGGGCTTTACGGTGCACTGATCGTGGAAGAGGCCGAGCCTCTCGACATTGATCGCGAGGAAGTCCTGATCCTGGATGATTGGCTTATTGACCCCGAAACCGCGCAGATCAAAGACGACTTCGGAGCGCCTCATGATCTCAGCCACGCAGGGCGCATCGGCAACCTGCTGACGACCAATGGAACCTTCAATCTGGGCCTGAGTGCACGCAAGAACGAAAGACTGCGCTTGCGGCTGATCAATGCTGCCAATGCGCGCAATTTCCAACTGGGGCTGGAAGGCCTTGACGGTTGGGCGGTTGCTTTGGACGGCATGCCCCTGGCTGCACCCATTAAGGTGACGGAGCCGATGATCCTCGCTCCGGCTCAACGGATCGACCTGATCGTCGATGTGGTCGCGGATGTTGGTGAAACGGCTCATATTCTTCAGTTCGGCCGGGAAGAGGCCTTCAGCCAGGTTACATTCGAGGTCGTTGAGTGGGGCTCGAAAAATCGTCGAGACGCGCCTTTGGCCTTGCCGCCGAACGACCACAGGATGGTCGACTTGAGTGAAGCCACGATGCTCAGCCTGAGTATGGAAGGCGGTGCCATGGGGCGGATGAGGTCCGCTTCCCTTGGGGGCGAACTCAAGCCGATCGGCGAGATCGTCGAGGCCGGGTATTTCTGGTCGTTCAACGGCAAAGTGGACGGGATCAACGGTGATCCCCTTGCGCGGCTGGACCGCGGCCAGAATGTACGATTGAAGATCGTGAACGACACGGCGTTTCCGCACGCGATGCACCTGCATGGCATTCACTTCCACGAGGTCGCCGAAAACGGCACCCTCGGACCGCTGCGTGACACGACCCTTCTTGAACGGGGTCAGACGCGCGAGATTGCCTTTGTGGCGGACAACCCGGGCCAATGGCTGCTACATTGCCACATGCTGTCGCATGCGGCTTCGGGCATGATGACCAAGATCGTCGTTGGATGACCCCGCGATCCGTCTATCTTGCGTTGGGCGTAGTTACCGTTGCGGTGGCTACCATATTCCTGTGGACCCGGTCCGGCGGAACCGACCATACGGCGGAAAACCTCATCAACTCCTCAGCCGATGTGGCCGCGGGCGAAGTCCTCTATGCCGAAAATTGCGCCGCGTGCCATGGCGCAAATCTGGAAGGTGAAGAAAACTGGCGCAGTCCGCGTGATGACGGAAGCCTGCCCGCACCGCCGCATGATGCAAGCGGCCACACTTGGCACCACGCGGACAGCATGCTGTTCGCCTACACCAAGCTGGGGGGCGCCGAGGTTCTCGCGGCGCAAGGCGTTGACTTCAACAGCGGCATGCCCGGTTTCGGCGACCAACTGAGCGACGGGGAAATCTGGGACATCCTCGCATACATCAAGTCAACATGGCCGGAGCGTGAACGCGCCACGCAAGCCGAGCGCACGGCCCAGGATATTGCCTCACAAGGAGACGGATAATGAAAAGATTCTTGGCTACCACCGCACTGTTAATGCTTCCCATCGCTGCGACGGCAGACGGCATGGACGAAGACCGGATCAAGGAACTGGTGCTGGAAGCCATCCGCGAGAATCCGGGCATCGTGTTCGAGGCCGCGCAGTTGTTCGAACAGCAACAGCAGGCGTTGCAGGCGCAAGCCGCAGCGCAGGTTCTCGATACGGAAAAAGCCACGCTTGAAAATGATCCCAATGCGCCCGTTCTGGGCAATCCGGATGGCGATGTCACGGTTGTCGAATTCTTCGACTACAACTGCCCCTATTGCCGCCGGGTTAAACCTGAAATGGAGGCCCTGCTCGCTGCTGATCCCAACGTCAGGGTCGTTTACCGGGAATGGCCCATTCTGGGGGACGGGTCGGTTTTTGCCGCCCGCGCGGCGCTGGCGTCCCGAAACCAGGGCAAATATGAAGAGTTTCATTGGGCCATGATGCAACTGAAGGAACGCGCAGAGGAAGCATCGATTCTCCGCACTGCGGAAGACATCGGCCTCGATGTTGCACAGTTGCGTCGCGACATGAACGGACCGGAAATCGAAGAACACATACAGACTTCCATGCGGCTTGCGCAATCTCTGGGGTTCAGTGGCACACCTTCATTTGTGATCGGCGACAGTCTTGCGCCGGGCCTGATCCAGGCGGACCAGATGATCGAGCTTGTCGATCAGGCACGGGCCGCCGAATAAGGACAAGCTTACGCGGCTGAAGCGTCGTAGCCAGCGTCAACGATGGCTTGCCGCACAGCGGCCTGTTCCAATGTGCTTTGGACAGTGACAAGGCGAAGGTCCAGATCGGACGTGACAACGGCTGATGGATCCTTTGCCTTGATGCCGCTTTCGATAGCGGATGTACAGTGTCCACAGCTCATTTTCGGGACGGAAAAAATCATGAAGGCCTCCATTTTTGGTACAACCTCAGACTTGGTCGTTCCATCGGGAGGAAGGTCAAGCAAATATCAGAAAAATAAATGAGATACTCTCTTGAGCTTCCAGCAACTGGAGGCCCTATATCAGGGTAAGTTCAACCGAGGAGTCTCTCATGACCGACCCCAATACGATACGTCTGTCCGTTTCCGGCATGAGCTGCGCGTCTTGTGTGGGCAGGGTTGAAAAGGCTCTCGGCGAGGTTCCAGGCCTTTCGAACGTCAGTGTCAATCTGGTGAGTGAAACGGCACAGTTTCAGACGGATGATGCAGCCACGACGGGCGCAGCGGTTGCGGCACTGTCGCAGGCCGGCTACCCGGCAAGCACGGCGCGCGTCACGCTGAACGTAGACGCCATGTCCTGCGCGTCCTGTGTCGGTCGGGTTGAACAGGCGCTTGTACGGACACCCGGCCTATTGAATGCGGCGGTCAATCTNGCAACCGAAACNGCTGTGGTAGAGTATCTNNCAGATGCCATCACCCCGGAANAGATTGCCCGGATCAGTACGGAGGCGGGNTACCCGGCCGAGATTGCGCAGAGCGATGCGCACGAGGACCGATCGGACCGCAAGGCAGAAGAAGCCGACGCGCTGGCGCGCCGTGTCATCCTTGCCGCGATCCTGACCGTTCCGGTGTTCGTTCTGGAAATGGGAAAACATACCATACCCGGCTTTGAGGGCCTGATTGAGAGCACAATCGGCATTCAAACGTCATGGCTGATCCAATTCGCGCTTGCCACGGTGGTTCTTTTCGGACCGGGTTGGGGGTTCTTTGCGAAGGGCATTCCGGCGTTGATCAAGCGTGCCCCGGATATGAACAGCCTTGTCGCACTGGGAACCGGGGCGGCGTGGACTTATTCCGTAGTCGCGACCTTCCTGCCTCAGGTGCTGCCTGACGGTGTGCGCGCCGTCTATTTCGAAGCAGCGGCGGTTATTGTCGTTCTGATCTTGTTGGGTCGCTGGCTTGAAGCGCGGGCCAAGGGCAAGACCGGTGCAGCCATTCAGGCCCTTCTTGGTCTGCAGGCAAAGACAGCCAGGGTCCTGCGTGACGGGCAGGCGACCGAGGTTGACATCAAGGAACTGCGGATCGGCGATCAGATCCTCGTGCGTCCCGGTGAAAGGCTGCCTGTCGATGGCGAGGTCACAGAAGGATCAAGCAACGTCGATGAAAGCATGATCACCGGTGAACCCCTCGCCGTGCCAAAGGCTGCTGGCGAACCGGTGACCGGCGGCACGGTGAACGGCACCGGGAGCCTGACCATAACGGCGACGCGAGTCGGGGCGGATACCACGCTGGCGCAGATTATCCGCATGGTCGAAGATGCTCAGGGGGCCAAGCTGCCGATCCAAGGCCTAGTGGATCGCGTGACCATGTGGTTCGTGCCTGCCGTTCTGGTTCTGGCGCTTGCGACTGTGGTTGTCTGGCTGCTGGTCGGTCCCGATCCGGCTCTGACCTTTGCGCTTGTGGCGGGTGTCTCCGTTCTGATCATTGCGTGCCCCTGCGCCATGGGGTTGGCCACGCCCACCTCGATCATGGTGGGGACAGGACGCGCGGCTGAGATGGGGGTGTTCTTCCGCAAGGGAGATGCGCTGCAACATCTGGATGAAGTTGGCGTTGTCGCATTGGACAAGACCGGGACGGTCACGCAAGGGCAACCCAGTTTGACAGACCTCATCACGGCCGACGGCTTTGACCGGGCAGAGACACTCGCCCTCATCGCATCTGTCGAGGCGCAGTCTGAGCACCCGGTGGCAGAGGCCATTGTGCAGTCCGCAAAGAGCGAAGGCCTGTCCTGGCCCGATGCGACGGAATTCCGGTCCGTGACCGGCTACGGTGTCGAGGCGCTTGTCCAGGGCCGCAAGGTTCATGTCGGTGCGGATCGCTTCATGGTGCAGCAGGGCATTGACACCAGCCCGCTGGAAGACCGCGAAAGGGCCTTGGCCGAAAAGGGACGCACCGCGCTTTATGCTGCGGTGGACGGATCCCTGGCGGCCGTGATTGCCGTGGCAGACCCGGTCAAATCCTCCAGCGCCGAAGTGATCGCAGCTCTGCATGATCGAGGGATCAAGGTCGCGATGATCACCGGAGACAAGAAGGCCACGGCAGATGCCATCGCCCGCGAGGTCGGGATCGACCATGTCATTGCAGGGGTGTTGCCGGATGGAAAAGTCGCCGCCCTGGACGAATTGCGGCAAGGGAACAGCAAGATCGCCTTTGTCGGAGACGGCATCAACGACGCGCCAGCGCTGGCCCATGCCGATGTCGGCATCGCCATCGGAACCGGCACGGATGTCGCAATCGAAAGCGCCGACGTGGTGTTGATGTCGGGCGACCTGCGCGGCGTGGTGAATGCCATCGACGTGTCGCGCAAGACCATGCGCAACATACGGCAGAACCTTATCTGGGCCTTTGGCTATAACGTCGCGCTGATCCCTGTGGCGGCGGGCGCGCTTTACCCGGCCTTTGGATTGCTCCTGTCGCCGGTGTTTGCCGCCGGGGCCATGGCGCTGTCCTCCGTGTCGGTTCTGACCAACGCGCTGCGGCTGCGACGGATCAAGGCGACGATGTCGGAACAGGATCCGCCCCACGACGCGGAGACGAAATTCGCAACGCAGCCCGCAGAATAGGAGACAGGTGTGAACATCGGAGAAGTATCATAACGCGCGGGTTTGCCAGCGAAGACAATCCGCTACTACGAAGACATCGGCCTTGTCCGGCCTTTGCGCAGCGACAACGGCTATCGCGCCTTTCGCGACAGCGACATCCACAAGCTCGCATTTCTCGGTCGCGCCAGGACGTTCGGGTTCTCGATCGAAGACTGCCGCACGCTGCTTGATCTCTATGAAGATGAGACGCGGGAAAGNGCACANGTNAANGCNGTCGCNCAAGANCANCTGGCNGCCNTTGACGAAAANATNGCCCAGCTCANGTCGATGCNNGANACNCTGNCNCACCTCGTTGACGCCTGCCANGGCGATCACCGCCCNGATTGTCCNATNCTGAAAGATCTGGCCAAAGANCCGTANCGCANGATGCNTGGGNCNGACATTCTNNGGNNTTTCNNNCCGTNNCGNTNNANNNTNTTGNANCCCTCCNNCGCTGGAATGTTGTTNCTNCANNAATNNAANCCANGNTGGAGNGATCANATGTCTGAAGATNCGANCGGGAAATCTNGNGGCGGGTCCNACNCCCGTTCAAGTGAAGNTGCAGCACATTCGGGNGGCCATTCAGGTTCATCCTATGGCCGGTTTCTGGCGATGGTNGGCACNTCGACNGCGATCATGTTCGGCCTGATGTACATCAACTCGTACTCCTTCGAACATGTCTACTGGAGCGAAACCCGATTTTACATGACGTTCATCATGGGCGCGACGATNGCGACCGTGATGCTCCTTTTCATGTTGAACATGTACAAGAACAAGGGCGTCAACGCCGCGATCNTTCTCGGGTCTGTCTTGATGTTCGCCGGCGCGCTCTGGCTCGTGAGAAGCCAGGAGACCATTCAGGACGAAAGCTGGATGAGCGCGATGATTCCGCACCACTCCATTGCGATCATGACAAGCGAACGGGCCGAGCTGACAGATCCAAGGGTCGAGGCGCTGGCTTCGGAAATTGTGACGGCGCAAAACCGCGAAATTTCCGAAATGCGTTTCCTCATAGATGACATTGAGGCAAATGGCGAAGCCGGTCCTGAATGGCCACTTGGTGAAGCGGACGGTCCGGCTGAAATGGAGGGGCTTCAAGAAGCGATTGCAACCCCGGTGATTGCCGGAATCCGTCCTGCACCGCTCAAAGCCGAAGAAATAACACGCGCACTGGGGTCCGACGGACAATGCCGTTTCATTCGCGCCGTGAACGCCGATCCCATTCTGGTCACGGACGGGGCGGGGAACGGCGTCGCCAAGATATCCGGATCGCTGGTCAACTTCACGTCGCAAGACACAGTGACGTCCGGTGGCGTCCTGTCTGCCGATGGTGGCCAATTCACGCTGGCGCCGGGTGACGCGGACGGTGAAGACGCCACCCTGCTGTTTGAATTGACGGGAGAGACGCCTCTGACTGTCGGATTTACCGGGTATTGGACCTGCAACGGTTAAAGGATTTAAAGGAACGCGTCATGACGAGAGAGGCAAAATCCACCCCGAAGACGGCGGTTTTGTACCGAATGGTGATGGAGGAGCATGTTTGTCCCTATGGGCTGAAAATCGAAGGACCTGCTTGAGCGGGAGGGGTATTCGATTGAGGACCGGCCTCTGAACACCCGCGAGGAAACGGATGCTTTCATGGAAGAACACGGTGTCGAAACGACTCCGCAGACCTTTATCGGCAATGAAAGAATTGGTGGCTATGACGCGCTGAGGGAATTTTTCGGCCAGGACGTAAAGGATGACGACGAGACGACTTATCAACCCGTCATTGCGATATTCGCGGTCGCATTCCTTATGGCGCTTGGTCTCAGTTGGGCGTTTTACGGTTCGATCCTGACGCTGCGGGCATTCGAGTGGTTCATCGCGATCTCGATGAGCTTTCTTGCTGTTCAAAAACTGCAGGACGTCGAGACGTTTTCCACGATGTTTCTGAACTACGATCTGCTTGCCCAGAAATGGGTGCGCTATGGCTATGTCTATCCCTTCGGCGAAGCACTTGCCGGTATTCTCATGGTCGCCGGTGCCTTGGTCTGGATCAGCGCGCCTGTTGCACTGTTCATCGGTACGGTCGGAGCGGCTTCAGTTTTCAAGGCCGTCTACATCGATAAGCGCGAGATCAAGTGCGCCTGCGTGGGCGGCGGTTCAAACGTGCCGCTGGGTTTCGTGTCCCTGACCGAAAACCTGATGATGATATTCATGGGCGTCTGGATGTCGGCGCGTGCGATGGGCCTCTTTTAGGCCTAACCATCCGTTTTCAAAGCGGTCACAGGGTCGCCAAGTGCGGCCCTGCTCAGCGCGTCGAGAACGGCTTCGGACGTCAGAACCTCGGACAGGATGATCCCGTCTGGCGCGTTTGGCCCGTAGACGATGTTGAACGGGATGCCAAACCTGTTGTGGCTTTCCAGATACCGGGAAATGTCAGTGCTGGGCCTAGTCCAGTCTGCCCGCATCGCAACGACATTATCACCCCGCAGTTGGTCGACCACGGGCGCACGGTCCAGCACCAGCGTCTTGTTGGCCTTGCACGTCAGGCACCAGTCTGCGGTCACGTCGACAAAGACGGTTTTTCCCTGCGACACCAGTTTCGGTATCTCGGAGCGATCGAACGCGACCCAGTCCTGGCCCACCGCTCTCGTCTGCGGCGGGATTGTCAGCGCCGTCGGCACCAGAAGGCTGAGAACAGCAACCACCACCAGCGCTGTCGGGCGCGTCAATCTGCCCGGCAAACGTATTGTTGCGAGAAGAATGAAAAGGCTCGTCATAAGCAGCACGGTCATGGCCACCCGGCCACCCGCCACCCCTATCAGTACCCAGAGCAGCCAGATCGCGGTCCCGGCCAGAAGACCGGCAAGCACCCATTTGACGACAACCATCCAACGTCCCGGCCTGGGCAACAACCGGACCAGACCAGGCTTCCCCGCCAGAACCAGATAGGGCAGGGAGAGCCCAAGCCCCAGAGCCGTGAAAACGAGAATGACATCAATCGGGCGCCCGGACAGGGCAAAGGCAACCGCTGTCCCCAAAAACGGGGCCGAGCAGGGCGTGGCCAGCACCGCCGCGAAGGCGCCTGTTGCAAAATCTCCGCCATACCCGTCGCGACCGCTTGATCTGGCCAGCCGTGACTGCAACCCGGAGGGCAATGAAACTTCGAACACCCCGAACAGATTGGCAGAGAACACGGCAAGCACCAGAAACATGACGGTCAGGAAAACAGGGCTTTGGAATTGCAGGCCCCACCCAACGGTGACGCCGACGGATTGCAGAACCAGAATGATTGCGGCGAGGGCCCACATGAACACCAGAACGCCAAGCGCCGACATCAGGAACCCATTCCGGACCTCGTGCGCTGGCTTGTTTCCATGATTGAGAACCGATGTCAGCTTGATGGACAGGACAGGCAGAACACAGGGCATGACATTCAGGATCAGACCGCCAAGAAAGGCAAAGGCCGCAATCGCCAGGATTTGCGTCAGATCCGGCAGGTTCGCCATAACCTCGAATGGTGCACCCGGGATGCGGTCTGACCAAGCGGGCTGCGCTGTCACCGCGCGTGATCCATCGGTCAAAGTCAGTTGCAGGGGCGGCGGATCCTCCCCTTGCGCGAGAAGAGGCAGCTTGGCCCAAAGGGCTGTTCCCGCATCATCGGTTCGGATGTCCGGTTTGCCAAAGGTGAATTCCGGCCCCAGTTCCGGAAAGATATCCGGCTTCACAAAGGCATTCGCACTGCGCGCCGTCACATAAAGCGCATCATCCGCGATCACCGCCGTTTCGACAATGATGTCGCTCTCTTCGGGACCAAGCGGCACCCGCTGGGCATACTCCGAAATCAGGCCCGCCGCCTTCGCGTCAATCCCGGTGCCCGCCGGAATTGTCAGTGCGAGATCGAAATCATGCGGCACACAGACAGTCGAGCACGCCAGCAATGAAACACGCGCCTGCAATGTTGCGGACTGGCCCGCAGTTTCGAGAACTGCCTGAATGGGCAGGACGACACGGGTCTTGTAGCCAAAATTCTCGATGCCGAATGCCGTGAAGGGTGTTGTCACATTAACGGTCCTGAGGTTGCTGGTTCATTGATCTGGGCGTAGGCGGTGTCGATGCAGACACAAAAGATCAGCTACAAACGCC
>NZ_NHBI01000049.1:0-42599 GCF_002167505.1 Sulfitobacter sp. TMED3
ACGGAGACGTGGCCGAGTGGTCGAAGGCGCTCCCCTGCTAAGGGAGTAGGCCCGGAAGGGTCTCGAGGGTTCGAATCCCTTCGTCTCCGCCATACACCTCGACATTTTCCACATACTTGATCAGGTGTTGCGCGGCCCGAGATGGGGCGCGACGTTGCGCTTGGCTTTCCCCTCCGACAGTTTCGCCGCCACCCGCCTTTTTGCAAACCGTGCGCCCNTGCTTTCGCGAGGAAACGAGGTGGGNTAGAGGGGGTGTAATACTCAGGAGCGGATCATGGAATTAAAGAACAAGCGTATCATCGTCACTGGTGGCAGTGATGGTATCGGGCGGCATATTTGCCTTAAACTCGCGGCATTAGGGACGCGTCTGGCCATTCTGGGGCGCGATGCTGACCGGCTGGCTGCGGTAGAGGCTGAATGTATCGCCGCTGGAGCCAGCGAAGCGATCGGCATTGCGTGTGATATCCAGAACCCGGATGCGATCAGCGGGGCGGTGGAGCAGGTGACAGCTGCATTTGGCGGGCTGGATATTCTGATNAACAATGCGGGCATCTGGCACAAAACCGGTCCGCTGGATGAGATCCCGCCGCAGCTTTTGCAGGCGACCGTGCAGACCAACCTGACGGGTTTGATGCAGATCACGCAAGCCGCCATTCCGGCGCTGCGGGCGAATGACGAGGNGATCATTCTGAATGTCGTCTCCAAGTCCGGCGTCGTCGCGCAGGCCGGGCAATCTGTNTATACCGCCACGAAATACGGNGTGCGGGGCTTTACCGAGGTGNTGAAAGCGGACGAGGAAAACACGGGCGTGCGCGTGGGCGGAGTTTACCAGTCGGGGACAAACACGGGGATGTTCTCGAAGGCGGGGGAGGATGTGCCCAACCATATCTTTACCGAGCCCGACGATCTGGCGGATGTGGTGGTCTTTGTGCTCTCGCGGCCGCCAAAACTGTGGATCCACGATATCCGCATCGAATTGTGAGTTTGGGGCGCACCTGNCGCGCCGGCTGACAAGACGGGTGCCAGTCCAAACATCGCGTCACGTGAAACATGGGGGGCGGGGGTAAAGCCCCGCCCCGCCCTCAAGGCATCAGGTGGTTTTCTTGTCGTTGACGATGTTCATCGACGCCACGCCGCTTTCGCCGAGGTCGACCGCGGCAAAGGGNCCACCGTGGTGCATNTGGCCGGGGTCTTTCAGATCGACCGGNGGTGCTTCGGCAAGGATCTTCTCGGCGAACTGCTCTGCGTTNTCNTTCGGGCGATAGCCGAGNAAGGACGCTTTGGCATTGTCCACCGGCGCGCGGTCGTTGTTGGANACGCCGTAGACCACGCTGAAGCCGACCGATGGCGTATCGATGGCGCGGGTGACCANNTGGATCAGATCGTCATAGGACAGCCACGATCCCAAGGCGCGGGTGTTGTTGACCTGCGCGCAGCTGAGGATGCGCAGGCACACGGCCTCTAGCCCGCGTTTGTCCCAATACATGGACGCAAGGTCTTCGCTAAAGCATTTGGCGAGGCCATAGAATGTATCGGGCTTGTGGGGCGCGTCGATGCCGATGAAGTCGNATTTCTTGTGCATGCCCACGGCGTGGATGGAGGACGCATAGACGACCCGTTGAAGCCCGTGCTGATAGGCGGCTTCCCACACGTTGTAGGATCCGACGAAATTCGGCCCCAGCAGTTCCTCGAAGGGTTTTTCGTCGACGATGGCGCCGAAGTGGACAACCATATCGGCACNNTCCAGCANNGGCGCGATCTGGTCATAGACGGCGACATCGGCCTTGGCGTAGCTTTCGCCTTCGTAGAGCTTGCCGATGTCATCGACGATGTCGGTGCTGACCAGTTCTTGGCACATNTTGGACAGGGGTTCACGCAGGTAGGACCCAAGCCGCCCTGCGGCCCCCGTCAGNACCAGTTTCTTCATCATGTCGTTTTCCTTCCACTATCGTTTTGCGAGGCCAAGCAANGCTGCGCGCCCGCACAAAGGGNTGTTGCCTGGCATGGGTATGTCATCGGGGCAGGGGGATCAAATCACCGCCTTTTCAATCAGCGATTGGTTTTCCTCGATCCGGCGGTAGGCGTAGGGGCTTAGGTCCAACGTGCGGTATGCGCCATAGGCGATCCATTCAGCGATGCCACGGCCAAGGGCGGGTGCCTGTTGCAGCCCGTGACCGGAAAACCCGTTCAGGCACAGNAAATTCTCGACCACACTGTGCGGCCCGACAATCGCGTTCTGGTCCAGCGTGTTGTAATCGTAGTGCCCGACCCATTCGTTGATCACCTTGACCTGATCGAACTGCGGGACGCGGGTGGCGATGGCGGGCCACACCTTGTCCTCCCAAAGGCTGTGNTCAAAGGCAAAATCGTCATAGGCGACCGCAGGATCTTCGCGCGGGGGGCAGCCCGCCATGTAGTATTTCCCTTCGGTCCTGAAATGCACCCCNGACGGGTCGATTGTCAGCGGCAGGTCGCGGTCCAGCGGTTTGGCGGCATCGAACACAAAGGTATAGCGTTTGCGCGGCTCGACCGGNAGGGTGATGCCGNCCATGCCCGCNGTCGCGGCCGCCCGCGGGCCAGAGGCGTTNACNACCGTCCCGCAGGCCACCGTNGCGCCGGATTTCAGCGTGACATGGGTGACGGATGTGCCATCGGCGGCTTTGGTCATCGCGGTCACTTCGTCGTGCAGGTATTCCACNCCGTTGCGGCGNGCCATGCGCTTGAACCAGTCAAACATGGTNCCGCCGTCGAAATAGCCTTCATCCACNCGGTTGTGGTTGGCGGCAATGATGTCATCAAGCTGATAGAACGGGTAAGCGGCNGCGACNTCGGCGGCGGTCATGTGNTGCGTGCCCGCCCCCAGTGCCACCTGTATCTGCTGGTTCTGTTGCAGCGTCTGCGCAAACTCGGGCGTGTCCGCGAGGTAGAGATAGCCAAAATTTTGCAACGCCAGATGCGGCACCTCTGGATCATCGCCCATAAACCGGCGGAAGTTCTTGATAAACTCGGCCCCGAACTGCGACACCTTCACGTTGATGGCCGAGCTGAACTGCTGGCGGATGCAACTGTTGGTATGGCTTGTGGCGGCGTATTCATAGGTGGGGTCGCGTTCGACCACCAGAACCTTGCCGTCAAAACCGGCCATCTGGGTCAGCCACCATGCGACCGACGATCCAAAGATCGCGCCACCGATAATGACAACGTCATAGGTGCTGTGATTGGGCTGCGGCATCGCGATACTCCTTCCACATTTGGGCCACATAGGGCCAGACAGAGGGGATGCCGTGCAGCGGTGTACAGCAAGGCAGCCCTGCCACGACTAAACGCGCAACACCGNCCCCCGTCCATAGCTTGTGAACGCGGGGGGCNATTTCCGCGCCCGCTTGCCGNNCGATAGATTACCCATTGGCCAACGCGATGCGCCTGGGTTACACAAANNNGTCCANTGACAACGCTTTGCTGGACAAATGTAGTGAGTGCCGTAGGTTTCGGTGTAACGCTGGAAACCCGTTCAGGTGGAGAAAAGGCCCGTGCAAATGGACCGACAAGAAATCGAAAACTTGATTGCCCGTGTCGCGTTGAAAGACCGCGCGGCGTTTGACCAGCTCTATGATCGTGTTTCTGCGAAACTTTTCGGGGTTTGTCTGCGTGTGTTGAACAAACGCGCCGCAGCAGAGGACGCCATGCAAGACAGTTTCGTCAAAATCTGGAACAATGCCGATAAGTATAATGCCAATGGCCTGAGCCCGATGACGTGGCTGATCACCATTGCGCGGAATACCTCTATCGACCGTCTGCGGGCCCGGAAAAAAGGCCATCAGGACGTGAATACGCCCGGTTTTGAACTTGTCTCCCCCGGTCCCACGCCCGAACAATACGCCGTTGCCTCGTCAGAGGCGTCGCGCCTGTCGGGCTGTCTTGATACGCTGGAAGAAGACCGTGGCAAAGCCATTCGGGGTGCCTATCTGGATGGCGAGACCTATTCCGATCTGGCTGAACGCTTCGGCGTGCCGCTGAATACGATGCGAACCTGGCTGCGCCGNGGCCTGATCGCCCTGCGGGAGTGTATGAGCCAATGACCCAAACGCCTGAAACACCCCATGATGATGATCTTCTGGCCGCCGAAATGGNGCTGGGCCTGTCGTCTGACGACGATATGATCGCCGCGCGTCATCGCATTGCGACTGAACGTGATTTCGCGGACCGCGTTGTGTTCTGGCAGGAACGCCTGACCGCAATGACCGACGGCATCGACCCGGTCTCGCCGCCCGCGCGCGTGAAGAAAAAGCTGATGGCGCAGGTCTTCCCNAAGCAGCGGGTTTCGATCCTGCAACGTTTGTGGCTCTGGCAGGGGGTGGCGATGGCATCGCTGCTGTTTGCGGGCTACCTNGGCGTGCAACTGCTTGAGATCAACACACGTCCGGGCGATCAACCGACCGTTCTGGCCGCACAGCTGGTCAGCGACACCAGCCCGTTGCAAGTGNTGGCCGTGGTCGAACCGATCAAGCACGAGATCGCGCTGCGCCGCGTTTCGGGCNCNGCGAACGAGGGGCGTGTGCTAGAACTTTGGGCGATCCTGCCCGATCAGGCTCCGGTTTCCTTGGGCGTTCTTCCCGACAGCGAGACGACGCGGATTCTTGTTCCGGCAGAGCTGCGCAGCCAGGCGGCACAGATCACGCTGGCGATTTCGGATGAGCCCGTCGGCGGCTCGCCCACGGGGGCACCTACGGGCGATGTNCTGGCCGCAGGGGCNATGTCTGAACTGTAATCCGGGTTTTATCGGGNTCGCTGACTNTTNANNCAAANNCTTCGNCCGCTTTCATGTGGGCGNAGTCTTTGTTTCTTAANGGTATTTGAGAAAGTTNAATAAAAACTNNGGTTTTTTGCGTTTTCGGTGAAACTTCTCGTTTTCTACTTCCGTGTATTTCCACAACTCAGGCCGACACTGGTTGCAAGCCCATGTCGCTGAGGGACCGTGCCGTGTTTTTGGCGCGGTTTGGTAACGAGTTTGTTGGCGTGGAACCATGCATTCCGCCAACGGGTTTATCCAGTATCGGCACCTCGCGTGCCTTGTAACGAGTACCGCCGGATGTCAGCGCCACGCGCGACGTCCGGCGGCCCTTTCAACAGACATCCAATCTATCCGCAGTACCGCAACCTTAAGGGGGCATTATGAAACGCCGGAATTTCCTGAAATGCACAACGATGACGATGGCGGCNTTGCCGTTTGGCGTNGGCGCGGCNGCGCAGGCCGGNACCGTGGCACAGGGCGACTTTGANGTCAGNCGCACCCCTGCCGAATGGCGCGCGCAACTGGGCGATGACGCATATGCCGTCCTGCGCGAGGGGGATACCGAACGCGCATTTACCAGCCCGCTGAACGATGAGGTCCGCAAAGGCNTNTTNCANTGCAAGGGTTGTGATCAGGCGCTGTATAGCTCCGAGACCAAGTTCAAAAGCGGCACCGGCTGGCCAAGCTTCTTCGCCCCGCTGGACGATGCTGTCGAAACGATGCCGGACAAGGGGTTCTTTACCACGCGGACCGAGGTGCATTGCGACCGCTGCGGCGGCCATCTGGGCCATGTGTTTGATGATGGACCTGCACCCACGGGCAAACGCCACTGCATCAATGGTTTGGCGATGACCTTTACGCCCGCCGCCGCCTGATGCAGCGGGTTGAAAGAGTTGCGATTTACACGGGCCGCCTGCTTTTGGCGGCCCTTTTCGTCGCGGGATTTGTACAAAAGCTGGTCGACCCTGCAGCGGCNCAGGGNTTGCTNTCNGATCGCGGNTTGCCCGTGTTNCTCGTNTGGCCCGCGATGCTGTTCAACGGGGTGGCGGCGATCAGCCTGATCTTCGGTCTCTGGCTCGCCCCNATGAGCGCAGCACTCGCGCTTTATTGCATGGCAACGAGCATTTTCCACTTCATNCCTGANGACCCGTGGCAGATGTCGATCTTTGTCAAGAACTGGGCGATTGCGGGCGGATTACTGGTACTCGCAGGGCACGCCGCGCGACATCGCGGGGCCTCAGGTGCCGCGGGGTTTGGCCCGTAGCGTCGGATCGGCCTGCGTCGGGTCTTNGGGCCACGGGTGGCGCGGATAGCGGGCGCGCATGTCCTTGCGCACATCGGCATAGGAGCCAGCCCAAAACCCCGGCAGATCGGTGGTCACCTGCACGGGGCGCTGCGCGGGGGACAGCAGCGTGATCTGCAAGGGCTGCCCTGCGATCATGGGGTGACGGGTGGTGCCAAAGACCTCTTGCAGACGCAGNGCGATCTGGGGCTGCGTTTCGCTATANTCAATCGCGATCTTGCGCCCCAGCGGCGTGGTGAAATGCGCAGGCGCGGCACGATCAAGCGTTTGCTGGTCGTCCCAGCTCAGCCGCGCGGTCAGGGCAGGCAGCAGGTCAAACGCCTTCCAGTCGGCGGTGTTGCGGACACCTGCCAGATGACCNGGCAACCAATCCTCCAANGTCTCAAGCAGGTGATCCTCGCTGAAATCGGGGAAANCATCGCCCATCAGCCGNGCCCGNGCNAGAAACAGCGCNGCCGCTTTGCCGGGCATCAGTCCCAGCTGCCGCACCCCGTCGAGCATGGCCNGCGCTATGTCTTCGGCGGGGGCGTCGGACCACGCCCTGTCGTCCAGCACNAATGNNCCAAAACGTTCNTGCTGCCGCGCCAGCACGCGGCCCTCGCGGCGGGACCAGACGCAGAGTTTATGCCATCCGATTTGATCCGCGAAGCTGCCCCGCAGATCGCTGTCGGACAGGCGCGTGGCTTGGCGAATGCGTGCTTCTCGCGGGTCGCCGTCAAGATCGGTCGCCACCAGCAAGCGTTCCCCCGCCAGCGGATCGCTCTCGGACAGGATCGCGCCTTTGCCGCCCGACATAACGTATCGCGGCGCGTCGCCCTTGCGCCGCAGCGCCACCCTATCGGGGTAGGCAAGGGCCGCCAGCACCCCCAGCGTATCGGGGCCGTCACCGGTTTGCCCTCTGGCCAGCCGTTTGGCGTCTTGCTTGATGCGTGAAAGGGCCGCGTGGTTGACCTCGGCCGGGACGCGCTTGCCCGCGACCGCATCCAGACGCAGCGCCAGATCGACAGAGCCGCCGCGCAAGGGGTCACGCTCCGACAGGATCGCGGCCAGCGTCGGGGCGCTGCGCCCGCCTTTGGCAACCATATGCGCCAGACGGGGATGCAGCGGCATCTTCGCCAAGGTGCGGCCATGCTCTGTGATCCGACCCGTCGCATCCAGCGCCCCCAGCATGTGCAGTACGGCCTGTGCTTCGGCCAGACGGCCTGCATGAGGCGGAGTCACGAACTTCAGGTCATCGGCCTGCGCCCCCCAGACTGCCAGCTCTAACGCGAAGGCGCATAGATCGCCGGCCTCGATCTCGGCGGGGGGGTAGGCGGCCAGCGCGCCTTCCTCGCCACGGGTCCANAGTTTGAACGCGGCCCCTTCCGACACACGCCCCGCACGGCCCGCGCGCTGCGTCGCTTCNGCGCGNGTTACGCGGTCGGTGATCAGCCGCGACATGCCNGAGGANGGATCGAACTGCGCCCGTCGCGCGCGGCCCCCGTCCACCACGATCTGCACCCCTTCGATGGTCAGCGAGGTTTCCGCGATAGANGTCGCGAGCACGACCTTGCGGCCNGTTTTGGCCGGGGCAATCGCAGCGCGCTGCGCTTTGAAGTCCATCGCGCCGAACAGCGGGGCGAGCGTGCAATCGGCGGGCAGCCGTCCCGCCAGCGCGCTTTCAACCCGTCGGATTTCTCCTTCGCCGGGCAGGAACACCAGCGCCGATCCGGGGGCGGTATCCAGCGCGTGTAACACCAGATCAGCGACTGCCTGCTCGAACCGTTGCTTGCCTACGGGCCGGTCCAGCCAATGGGGCGTCACCGGAAAGCTGCGCCCTTCGGAGGTGACCACCGGAGCCTGCATCAGGGCAGCGACGGGGCCGGCGTCCAGCGTGGCGGACATGGCGACGATCAACAGGTCATCGCGCAGCGCTTCGGCCACCTCTAGGCAAAGCGCGAGGCCCAGATCCGCGTTCAGGGATCTTTCGTGGAATTCGTCAAAGATCACCGCGCCGACACCGGGCAGGTCGGGGTCGTCTTGCAGCATGCGGGTCAGAATGCCCTCGGTCACGACCTCGATACGGGTGGATTTACTGACGGCGCTGGCACCGCGGACGCGAAAGCCCACGGTTTGCCCCGGTTCTTCGCCCAAGGTCGCAGCCATGCGTTCGGCAGCTGCACGCGCGGCAAGGCGGCGCGGTTCCAGCATCAGGATGCGGCCGTTGGTCAGCCCCGCGTCCAGCATCGCCAGCGGCACGCGCGTGGTCTTGCCTGCACCGGGGGGCGCTTGCAGCACAACACGGCCCTGACCGCGCAGCGCGTCGATCACCTGCGGCATCACGTCGTCAATGGGAAGGGTAAAAGCCATACGCGTGGTTATGGGCGAAACCCGGCGCGGGGCCAAGACCCGGCCTGCGGTCTGGACATTTGCGACGCCGGGATCGAAACATGGGCCAAAGGGCGTGAGGGGCAGAACCTATGAACATCGACGATCTGGCAAAGGGTATCGCAGCAGGGGAGCGCCGCGCGCTGGCGCGGGGGATCACCTTGATCGAATCCGGTCGCGAGGATCACCGTGCGCAGGCGACAGAGCTGCTTGCCGCGCTGCCCAAGGGGCGCGAGGCGCTGCGGATCGGGTTGTCGGGGACGCCGGGGGTGGGGAAATCCACCTTTATCGAAAGCTTTGGCATGATGCTGATCGGGCGCGGGCTCAAGGTCGCGGTGCTGGCGATTGATCCGTCCTCTTCGCGTTCGGGCGGGTCGATCTTGGGGGATAAGACGCGGATGGACCTCTTGTCGCGCGAACGCGATGCTTTCATCCGCCCGTCGCCTAGCCAGACACATCTGGGTGGCGTGGCCCGCCGCACCCGCGAGGCGGTGACCCTGTGCGAGGCCGCAGGTTTTGACGTGGTGCTGATCGAAACGGTCGGCGTCGGTCAGTCAGAAACGGTGGTGGCAGAGATGTCCGATGTTTTCATGCTGTTGCTGGCGCCTGCGGGCGGGGACGAGCTGCAAGGCGTCAAGCGCGGCATTATGGAAATGGCGGATATCATCGTGATCAACAAAGCCGATGGGGATCTGAAGCCCGCCGCGTCGCGGACCTGTGCCGATTACGCCGGTGCCCTGCGGTTGCTGCGCAAACGGCCGCAAGACCCCAAGGGGTTTCCCAAGGCGATGATGGTCTCAGCGCTGGAGGAAAACGGGCTGGACGAGGCATGGGCCGAGGTAGAGGCGCTGACCGAATGGCGCCGCGCCGAAGGGTTCTGGCAACATGCCCGTGCCGCACAAGCCCGCTATTGGTTTGAACAGGCGGTGAAGCAGGCGTTGCTTGCGCAGTTGGAAAAGCCCAAGGCCAAGGCCGCGTTGACCGAGCTTAGCGATCGTGTGGCACAGGGGCTGGCGGACCCCACCAAAGCCGCGCAGGATTTCGTCACCCAGCTGGACCGTTAACTGCCGCCGTTAGTTGCCGCCGCCCGCCTTGGGGTGGGCGCGGTTATAGACATCCATCAGACGCGCGGTATCGACAGCCGTATAGGCCTGCGTGGTCGAGAGCGAGGCATGGCCCAAAAGCTCTTGGATCGCACGCAGATCGCCCCCCGCATCCAGTAGATGCGTGGCAAAGCTGTGGCGCAGCGCGTGGGGTGTGGCGCTGGCAGGCAGGCCAAGCTGCATGCGTGCATCCGCCATCACCTGCGATATTGCCCGCGCCGCCAAAGGCCCGCCGCGCACTGCGCGAAACAGCGGCGCATCCCGTTCCTTCCCAAAGGGGCAGACGCGCAGATAGGCATCCACGGCATCGCGCGCCGCAGGGAGCACGGGCACCACCCGTTCCTTACCGCCCTTACCGATGATACGCAGCACCTCGGGCAGGGGCGCGTCGGCCCCCTTGAGGCCAAGCGCTTCGGATATCCGCAGCCCGCACCCCCACAGCAGGGTCAGGACCGCCACATCCCGCGCGGCTACCCAAGCGTGACGCGACTGCATTTCCACGCTGTCGATCATCGCCTGAGCGGCATCAATCGCCAAGGGGCGGGGCAGCTTTTTGGGAAACTTCGGCGATCTGGTCGACAGCACGGCGGTAGGCTCGAACCCCTCGCGCTCTGCCAGCCAGCGATAGAACGCCTTGACCGCCGACAGCTTGCGCGCCATCGACCGTGGCCCGACATCCCCGCTGCGGGTCTGCGCCATCCAGGCGCGCATGTCCGAGATGGTGATCTGTGACAGCGCGCCCAAGCCTTGGCTGTCGCCCTTATGCAGCGTCATGAACGCAAGGAAATCGACCAGATCCCCCTGATAGGCGGTNANCGTGTTCTCGGCAGCCCCTTTCAGGGCGCGTTGATGNTCCAGCCAGCTTTGCAGGGCGTCCCGCGCGGCGGGGCTGATCAAAAGCGCGTTTGCCCCGCTCAAGACAGCCAGCGGCGCATCGTCCGCTCGAACACGCCAGCGAAGAAGCCCAGCAGATCGGTGCCNTGTTGCGGGCTGAACATATGCGGGTCTTCGGAGCCAAGGATCAGCAGGCCCGGCAACCGGCCCGCGCCAAAATTCAGTTTCAGGCAGGCTTCCGACCGGATCCAATCCGCCGCGCCGCCGTAGATATGTTCTGGGCTGTGCTGCACACCGCGCAGGGTCACCTGACGCACCGTGCCGCCGCGCCCGTGCGACAGGTAGTCGTCAATAAANCCCGGNTCGGCGACGTTCAGCACATCGCCCAAGCGCTTGATCGCGGGATCNTCGTCATTCTCGGCAGNTTCCAGCACCAGCCGCACNGCGTCGACCCGCAGGATATCGGCAACCTCGCCCCCGAGATCCTTGAGGAAGGGTTCGAAGTCTACAGGGTCAAGCATGCGCAGNATCGCGCGGTGGATCTGGTTGGTCCCCGCAAGGTTTTCATANGCCGCGGCGATCACGTTGCGGTGCGTGTCCTCAAGCCGGTCNAGACGGGTTTCCAGCCGGTCCATGGCGATGCCGCGCAGATCGACAATATTGCCCCCCATCGCGCGTTCATTCGCGGCGATCAGGGCCTGCATCACGTCGTTGTCGTCAAGGATGACGTCGGGCTGTGAAATAATCGCTTCCCGAAGGGAATCTTCGATCTTGTGGTTACTGCTCATGCGGGTCTCTTTTTATATTTGGCACTGACATAGCATGCGCGTCAGGCTAAATCTGCTTTTTTCTTTTGGCGTNTNGCTGGTTTTTCGGCGTCAAACCGCCCGNTCGCCNCGCANNGACGNGGCAGAGGCAGGGCGAAGCTGCTGCGGTTTTCTGCGAGGNCANGGGCCANCTACGGGCACATGCAGATCGTGGTGGGCACGCGCAGCCTGTGACGCGCGTGCCCCTTTGTCGTCGCCNTAAGGCGGGATCAGAGGATGTTCTGACCTGTCTTTGCCCAATCGGCCATGAAGGTCTCGAGCCCCTTNTCGGTCAGCGGGTGCGCGGCCAGCTTCTTGATCACTTCTGGCGGGGCGGTCATGACATCGGCACCGATACGCGCGGCATCCAGCACGTGGTTCACGGTACGGATCGACGCGGCGAGGATTTCAGTCTCGAACCCGTAGTTGTCATAGATCGTGCGGATGTCCTGGATCAGGTCCATACCGTCAAGGTTGATGTCATCCAGACGCCCGATGAATGGCGAGATGAANGTGGCACCGGCCTTNGCNGCGATCAATGCCTGGTTCGCCGAGAAGCAGAGCGTGACGTTGACCATCTTGCCNTCGTCCGACAGCACTTTACANGCTTTCAGACCGTCCCATGTCAGGGGCAGCTTCACGGTGATGTTTTCCGCGATCTCGGCCAGTTTGCGGCCTTCGGCGATCATGTCGTCCGCTTTGGTCGCGACAACTTCGGCAGAGACAGGGCCGTCGACCAGATCACAGATCTCTTTCGTGACTTCCAGAATGTTGCGGCCNGATTTCAGGATCAGCGACGGGTTTGTTGTTACCCCGTCTACCATGCCCAGATCGTTCAGCTCGGCGATGGCATCGATTTCGGCGGTATCTACGAAGAATTTCATGTTACGTCCTTCAGGTTGGAATAGGCAGCAGGAATGGCTATGTCTGTCGCCTAGGGCTTTAGCGCATCATCCGCCAAGCTGGAACCCTAATTCCCGTAACCCCGTTCCGGAGCGATTGGTGAAACCGCCAGAATTTTTTCATGCAAATGAGCTGGTGGCCGTGATGACCACCCAGCCGCTGGGCCGTGCGCTGGATTACAAAGCGCCCGAAGGCGGCTGCCATATGGGGGCCTTCGTCGAAGTGCCTTTGGGTCCGCGCAAGGTGATCGGTGTTGTCTGGGGCGCTGGGCAGGGGGATTACGATCTGTCCAAGATACGGTCGGTGATCCGCGTGCTCGATGCGGCCCCCATGCGCGAGGAACTGCGCAGTTTTCTGACCCGTGCCGCCGCCTATACGCTGACGCCGATGCCCGCGATGCTGCGGCTGGCGACGCGTGCGCCGGGGTTGGGCGACCCGCCGTCGATGCGCAAGATTTACCGGCGCGGGGAGGGGGAGCCTGACCGGATGACCGACGCGCGCCGTCGCGTGTTGGAAACTCTGGCGGAGTATGGCGACCTTTCGTTCACGCTCAAGGAACTGGCCGAGATGTCGGGGGTGACGGCGTCGGTGATCAAGGGGTTGGTGGCCCAGGGCGCCGTGCTGGAACAGGACAGCCCGCGCGATCTGCCGTTCATGCGTATGGACCCGAGTTTGCCCAGCAAAGAGCTGACGGAGGATCAGGCCTCGGCCTCGGCGCTGCTGGCGGCGGGGGTGGCCTCGGGCACATATGGCACGACCTTGCTGCGCGGCGTGACCGGATCGGGCAAGACCGAAGTCTATCTGGAGGCCGTGGCCGCTGCGCTGAAATCCGGCAGGCAGGCTTTGGTGCTGCTGCCGGAAATCGCGCTGACCGAACAGTTCTTGCACCGTGTGCAGGCGCGGTTTGGCGCGAAGCCTGCGGAATGGCATTCGGGTGCCACCATGACAGAGCGGCGTCGTATCTGGAAAATGGTCGGGCAGGGGCAGGCTCAGGTGGTGATCGGTGCGCGGTCGGCGCTGTTTCTGCCGTTCCAGAACCTTGGTCTGATCGTCGTCGACGAGGAACATGACACCTCCTACAAGCAGGAAGAAGGCGTGCTGTATAACGCTCGTGATATGGCCGTGCTGCGGGCGTCCATCTGCGGGGCGCAGGTGGTTCTGGCCTCTGCAACACCGTCGTTGGAAAGCTGGGCCAACGCCGAGGCGGGCAAATATACGCGGGTCGAGCTGACATCGCGCTTTGGGCCGGCGGTGATGCCGACGATGGGCGCGATCGACATGCGCAGCGAAGGCCTGCCGAGCGATAAATGGGTGTCGCCCACGTTGAAGGTCGAGGTCGACAAGCGGCTGGAACGGGGCGAACAGGCGATGCTGTTCATCAACCGCCGCGGCTATGCGCCGGTGACCCTGTGCCGCGCCTGCGGGCATCAGATCGGCTGCGATCACTGCGATGCGCGGATGGTCGAACACCGCTACCTCAAACGGCTGGTCTGCCACCAATGCGGCGAAAGCAAGCCCATGCCCGAGGTCTGCCCGTCGTGCGAGGTCGAAGGCAAGCTGGCTGCCGTGGGGCCGGGGGTGGAACGTCTGGGCGAAGAAGCCGCCGCCCTTTGGCCCGAGGCGCGGGTCGCGACGCTAAGCTCGGACATGTACGGTTCGGCCCGCGCGCTCAAGGCCGAGATCGCAGGGATCGCTGACGGGGCGGCGGATATCATCATCGGCACGCAGCTGGTCGCCAAAGGACACAACTTTCCCAACCTCACGCTAGTGGGGGTCATCGACGCGGATCTGGGGCTGATGGGATCGGACCTGCGCGCGGCAGAGCGAACCTATCAGCTGATGCGGCAGGTGGCGGGGCGCGCCGGACGGGCAGAGGCTCCGGGCACCGCGCTGTTGCAGACCTTTCAGCCGGATCACCCGGTGATCCGCGCCATTCTGGCAGGGGATGAGGAGGGGTTCTGGAAAGCCGAAGCCGGAGAGCGCCGCCACGCCGGCGTGCCGCCCTATGGCCGGATGGCGGGCATCATCCTGAGCGGCCCCGATGTGGCCGCGCTGTTTGATGCGGGCAACCAGCTGGCGCGACAGGATGCGCCCCTGCGGGCCGTCGGCGCGCAGGTCTATGGGCCCGCGCCCGCGCCAATCGCACGGGTGCGCGGACGCCATCGGGTGCGGCTGCTGGTCAAGGCCGAAAAGGCCGCCCCCTTGCAAGAGGCATTGGCGAAATGGGTCGCACAGCTGCGGTTGAAGAATGATGTGCGCATCGCCGTCGATATCGACCCGCAGAGTTTTTATTAGCGGTGCGAAGTGCTTGCCCCTGCGGGGCAAGGGCCTTCGGCGAGGATTTTGGGCCATTTGGAAGCTGCGGTTGCACGGAGCATGCGCGTGAGGCGGGTGATTTGATCTCGTCAAGGGGCGGGAACGGGGGTAAGGAATTGCCCATGACCCAATATGTGACCCTTGAAGATGCCAAGCATCAACCGTTCTGGCGCCGCCCTGTGGCGCTGCTGTTCCTGATGGCGCTGGCGATGCCCATTGCCTTCAACACATGGTCGGCGCTGCTGAATAACTTTGTGATCGAGGTCGCAGGGTTCGACGGATCGGACATCGGGTTGCTGCATACGGTGCGCGAGATACCGGGTTTTCTGGCGGTCGGCGTGATCGCGATTATACTGTTCGTGCGCGAACAGGTGCTAGGTTTGGTGTCGCTGGTGCTGCTGTGGGTGGCGACGGCGCTGACCGCGTGGTTCCCATCGATGGGCGGTATCCTGACGATCACCATGCTCAGCTCTATCGGGTTTCACTATTACGAGACGGTGAACCAGTCGCTGCAGCTGCAGTGGCTCAAGATCGAGGACGCGCCCCGCATGATTGGCTGGCTGATGGCGGCGGGGTCATTGGCGACGCTGGTCGCCTATCTGGCGATCATGGCGCTGTGGGATACCTTGTCGCTGTCCTATAACATCGTCTATCTGATTGGCGGCGGGGTGACGGCGGTGATCGCGCTGGTCGCGTTGCTGGCCTATCCGCAGTTCGAGGCCCCGACACCGCAGGTCAAGAAGATGGTGCTGCGCAAGCGGTACTGGTTGTATTATGCGCTGCAATTCATGTCAGGCGCGCGGCGACAGATCTTTGTCGTTTTTGCGGGCTTCATGATGGTCGAACGCTTTGGCTTTGATGTGCATGAAATCACCCTGCTCTATCTGATCAACCTGATCGCCAATATGGTCTTTGCCCCGCTGATGGGCCGTGCAGTCGGCTTCTTTGGAGAGCGCCGCACGTTGAGCTTTGAATACATCGGGTTGATCATCGTGTTTCTGGCCTATGGCGGCGTCTACTATCTTGGCTGGGGCGTGGTGGTGGCCGCGACGCTTTATGTGCTGGATCACATGTTCTTTGCGCTGGCGCTTGCGCTCAAGACCTATTTCCAGAAGATCGCCGACCCTGCCGACATTGCGCCGACGGCGGCGGTGGCCTTTACCATCAACCATATCGCAGCGGTGTTCCTGCCTGTGGGGCTGGGGCTGCTGTGGCTGATCTCGCCCGCGGCGGTCTTTTTCCTTGCGGCAGGGATGGCGCTGGTGTCGCTGTTGCTGTCACTGATGATCCCGCGCCATCCCGTGCCGGGCCACGAGACGATCTTTTCCAATCCGCTGCCGGCCCCGGCCGAGTAGCACCCCCTGACATAGCCGGACGTCGCGCGGCGATATCGGCGATCCTGACGGAGTTTCCCATGCCAACATTCACAGCTTTGACGACCCTTGAAGGACGCAAGCCCGCCTATGCTTTGGGCGAGGCGATGGAGCGGCTGGTGCCCGAACCCACCGGTGTCGGCGTTTTCGAGATGGAAGACGGCTCGGGCCTGTGGGAAGTCGGCGGCTATTTCGAGGAAAGCCCGGATGAGACGGCGCTGGCGGTGCTGGCGGCCTCTATGGGGGCGAAGGAATTTGTCGTGTCAGAGCTGCCGGAAACCGATTGGGTCGCCCATGTGCGCCGCGAGCTGTCGCCGGTCGAAGCGGGGCGGTTCTTTGTTTACGGCAGCCATGACGCGGACAAGGTGCCCGAAGACTGTGAGCCGCTGTTGATCGAGGCGGCAATGGCCTTTGGCACCGGGCACCACGGCACCACCTTGGGCTGCTTGCGCGCACTGGACCGTTTGGCGAACGGCGGCATGGTCGGGCAGAACGTGGCAGACATCGGCTGCGGTACAGCGGTGCTGGCGATGGCGGCGGCGCGTATCTGGCCGAACCCCGTATTGGCCAGCGACATCGACGAGGTTGCCGTCGACGTGGCCCGCGCCAATGCGGCCGCGAATAATCTGGCCGACCGTTTGATCTGCGTCGAGGCAGCGGGGTTTGACCATCCCGAACTGGCATCGCGCGCGCCCTTCGATCTGGTATTCGCCAACATCCTGAAAGGGCCGTTGGTCGCACTTGCCCCCGATATGGCCGAGGCGCTGGCCCCCGAGGGCTATGCGATTCTATCTGGCATTTTAAACGAACAGGCGGATGACGTGATCGAGGTTTATGCGCAATCCGGCATCAATCTTGTCAACCGAGAGGTGATTGGTGACTGGACCACGTTGACTGTCCAGAAAATGCCATAATCTTCGTCACTTTTCGCCATGAACAAGGTCGAAATGCAGAGAATTTGACACATTCTTGCTTTATTATGATCTTGCGAGAGGTGGGGGCCTTTAGCGACTAGAGGCTGCCATGGTTGATGCTCGTCAACAATTTGGGACACGCGTAAAGAGTTTAGAGAGTAAGAACGTCAAGCTCGCGCGGGGCTATTACACCACCATCCGTGCCGACGGGCTGGTTGTCGCGCGGCCGGCGCGGCGCGGCCTGCGGGTGCCGACCAAATTACTGGTCGCGTTGGTGGTCCTGTTCGTCTGCTTCAAAGGGTTCGTTCTGGCGGCGATCGGCCCCACGGCCTATGACAGCAGGCTGGACAGTTTGGCGCAGGGCACCGTTATCGAACAGGCGGGGGCTTGGGTTTTGCAGGTCGATCCGGTGACGCAAACGCTTGCCCGTAAGCTGGGGCCCGTCTTTCGCGGATAGGGACGCTGCGGGACGGTGGCCTGCACCGTCATATTTCACTGTCGTAGAATAAATGAAGCCACGCAGATCATTCAGATGTGCGTGGCTTGTGCTTTGGGTTGGCAGCCCCTTGGGCGCTATGAAACATCGACCCTTAGCGGATGAAGTGGTTCATTGCGACGCGTTCGATGTCGCCACGGACCAGACCAATATCGTCGAGTTCACGGTCGGACAGCGCGGACAGGGCGTTGCGTGTGACACGTGCGTCGTTCCATTTGGTGATGCTGCCGACAACGTCGCCAAGTTGGGCGAAAAAGCGGTTAACAGCGGCGGCGGTGCCGTAGGTGGTTGGGGTATTATAGTAAACAGCCATTGGAGCCATCCTTGAATAAAGAAAAGCCGGATAATCCGGCGGTGCGCTGTGCAATTAGGCAGAATGAAAACACTTCACAACACACACCGGCGCATGTGTGTTCTGCGTTTGCTGCATAGCAGCATTTGGCGGTTTAGCGCCTATTCATAAGGGGTTTGCCGCCATTGACGCCGGGGTCGTTTTCAGTGGCTTGAGCGTCGCAACCCGCCCCGAAATCCACCTTCCAGGTTGAATTGTGACTTTTGTGTGGCGCGGCGCAAAAACCTTGGTGGATGTTCGCGTTTCGTGCTACTGCCTTGGAAAAAGAAAATTCTTGAGGATAATGGGCATATGATACGGGTAATCGGCATTGATCCGGGCTTGCGCAATATGGGCTGGGGCGTCATCGACGTGGCCGGCAGCCGCATCACCCATGTGGCGAACGGCATTTGTCAGTCCGAGGGGGCCGATCTTGCCACGCGTCTTTTGTCGCTCCATGCGCAGTTGACGAGCATCATGGTGACCTATCGACCCGATGCCGCGGCGGTGGAGCAGACGTTTGTGAACAAGGATGGTGCCGGGACGCTCAAGCTGGGGCAGGCGCGGGGGATCGCGATGCTGGTGCCTGCGCAGGCGGGGCTGGCGGTGGGTGAATATGCACCCAATACGGTCAAGAAAACGGTTGTTGGCGTAGGCCATGCGGATAAGGGGCAGGTGCTTCATATGGTACGCATGCAATTGCCGGGGGCAGAGATTGCTGGACCCGATGCCGCGGATGCCTTGGCGATCGCGATCTGTCACGCGCATCACGGGGGGGCTTCGACCTTGGCGCAGGCCGTCGCAAGGGCAAGCGCATGATTGGCAAGATCACAGGACGCATTGATTATCGCGCGCCGGACCATCTGCTGATTGACGTGCGTGGCGTTGGTTATCTGGTCTATTGCTCTGACCGGACGATGGCGGCGCTGCCCGGGGTGGGCGAGGTGGTGGCGCTTTTCACCGATCTGGTGGTGCGCGAAGACCTGATGCAGCTTTTCGGCTTTCAGACATTGGCGGAGAAAGAATGGCACCGGCTGCTGACCTCTGTTCAGGGGGTGGGGGCCAAGGCATCGCTGGCCATTCTGGGCGCGCTTGGGCCAGATGGTGTCAGCCGCGCCATCGCACTTGGCGACTGGAACGCGGTCAAAGTGGCCAAGGGCGTCGGCCCCAAGATCGCGCAGCGCGTGGTGCTGGACCTCAAGGATAAGGCTCCGGGGGTGATGGCGATGACCGGTTCGCTGGCCGAGGCGCATGGCGAGGTCGAGGCAGCGGCAGAGGTGATCGAAACCGCCGCCCCCAAACGCCGCCCCGTGGCCCCGCCGAACCAGTCCGCGCAGGCAGAGGCGCTGTCGGCGCTTGGCAACCTCGGCTATGGTCCGGGCGATGCGGCAGGGGCCGTGGCGCAAGCCGCCGGAGAGATGCCCGAGGCCGAGACGCCGCAGTTGATCCGCGCAGCGTTGAAACTGCTTGCCCCCAAAGGATAGGATGCGCATAGCCGCGTGGCCGTCCGTATGAACCTTGCTTGGATATTTGATGATCGACAGTGACCCAACTTTGCGGCCGGACCCGCAGCCCGGTGATATAGACCGCGCCCTGCGCCCGCAGATGCTGGATGAATTCGTCGGTCAGGCCGAGGCGCGGGCCAACCTCAAGGTGTTCATCCAATCCGCCAAGCAGCGGGGCGAGGCGATGGACCACACGCTGTTCCACGGCCCGCCCGGATTGGGGAAGACCACGCTGGCGCAGATCATGGCACGCGAGCTGGGGGTCGGGTTCCGCATGACCTCTGGCCCTGTGCTGGCAAAGGCGGGCGATCTGGCGGCGATCCTGACCAACCTCGAAGCCCGCGACGTGTTGTTTATCGATGAAATCCACCGTCTGAACCCAGCCGTGGAAGAGGTGCTGTATCCCGCGTTAGAGGACTTTGAACTGGATCTGGTGATCGGCGAAGGCCCCGCCGCGCGCACCGTGCGGATCGAGTTGCAGCCCTTTACGCTGGTCGGGGCGACGACGCACATGGGGCTGCTGACCACGCCGCTGCGCGACCGTTTCGGCATTCCGACGCGCTTGCAGTTCTATACCGAGGATGAGTTGTTCATCATCGTCGATCGCAATGCCCGCAAGCTGGGGGCCCCCGCCGATGAGGGGGGCGCACGCGAGATCGCCAAGCGCGCCCGTGGCACCCCGCGTATCGCGGGCCGTCTGCTGCGGCGCGTTGTGGATTTCGCCGTGGTCGAAGGCGACGGCCGCGTGACCCGCGCGCTGGCGGATATGGCTCTGACCCGTCTTGGCGTCGACAAGCTGGGGCTGGACGGGGCCGACCGCCGCTATCTGCGTCTGATCGCCGAGAATTATCAGGGCGGGCCGGTCGGGATCGAAACCATGTCGGCGGCGCTGTCTGAATCCCGTGACGCGCTGGAAGAGGTGATCGAGCCCTACCTGCTGCAACAAGGGCTGATCCAGCGCACGCCGCGGGGACGGATGCTGGCGCAGAAAGCCTGGACGCATCTGGGGATGGCACCGCCCAAACCCCAAAGCGATTTGTTTGGCTGAGGGCGGGGAAGCCTTCGGCGAGGATTTAAGACCATTTGGAAGTTGAGATGACACCACAAGAGATCGAAGCGCTGTTTACCCGAAGCGACGACAGCTATGCCTTTGCCCGTTGGGGCCGCCCGTTGGCTCCTGTGGTCTTTGGCGTGGATGATGCGACGCTGACCGTGGTCAAAAGCGCGATCGAGGCGGTCTGTCAGTTGGCGGGGCACAGCATGTCGGAGACCGACCCCGAGCTTGGCAGCAATCTGATGATATTCTTTTTCAAGGATTGGGCAGAGCTGTTGGAGGTGCCCGATCTGGACCGTCTGGTGCCTGATCTTGGCCCGTTGGTGGAAAAGCTGGATGCGGCGGGGGCCAATCAGTATCGTCTGTTCCGCTTTGACGAGACAGGTGCCATCAAGGCATGTTTCGTCTTCCTGCGCATGGACCAGCAGCTGAGCGCGATGCCCGCGCAAGCCCTGGCATTGGGGCAGATCGTGCAGTCTTTCTTGCTGTGGTCTGATACTGCGTTCCGCGAGGTGTCGCCACTAGCACTGCACGAGGGGGCGACGATCCTGAAGCCTGAGGTGGCGGCACTGTTGCGTGCCGCCTATGACCCCGTGATGCCCGTGGCAGCGCAAGACCCGTCTCATGCACTGCGCTTGTTCGCGCGGGTGGGGGCGGCGCAATGACCCACCATCTGCCGATCCGCGTTTACTATGAAGACACCGATATGGCGGGGATCGTCTATTACGCGAATTACCTGCGCTATATCGAACGGGCGCGCAGTGACTGGGTGCGCGAGATGGGAATTGACCAGCTGGCCATGAAGGCCGAGGGCGTGGTTTTTGCCGTGCGGCGGGTAGAGGCGGATTACATTCAGCCTGCGGTCTTCGACGATATGCTTGATGTAGAGACATGGGCCACGTCGATCACGCCGGCCCGCATGGTGATGCAGCAAGAGGTCAAACGCGGCGATACGGTTCTGTTTCGGGCAGTGGTTACGATTGTTTGTATCGCGGCTTCAGGCAAACCCTGCCGATTGCCAGCGAAACTTCGCTCAATCCCCGTCTAGCAAGCGGATTGGCCCCATAATCCTAGCAATAGATATTGCACTCGGCTAAGCTTGTGCCAAATAGCGCCTTGGAAAACAGGGCCGTTGAGGCAGATGAAGCCCCTTTTGGGCGCAACAAAAAGAGCAGAACCGATGGAAGCAGAAACGCTGGCGGCGGCAAGCGAGATTGATTTCTCGCTCTTGGGTCTATTTCTCCGCGCAACGATTACCGTAAAACTCGTGATGATCATGCTGATCGTCGCGTCCTTCTGGTCGTGGTCGATCATCATTCAGAAGATGATCCAGTACCGCCATGCCAAAGCCGAGGCAGAGCGGTTTGACCAGGCATTCTGGTCGGGCGAGCCGTTGGACGGGTTGTATGACACGATCGGGCCGGATCCGGATGGGGCCGCAGAAAAGATTTTCGCCGCCGGTATGACGGAATGGCGCCGGTCGCATCGCGAGGATGGCGGGCTGATCCCCGGTGCCACCGCGCGGATCGACCGCAGCATGGATGTGGCGATTGCCAAAGAGGCAGAGCGTCTGCAAAAGGGCTTGCCCGTGCTGGCGACCACCGGGTCCACCGCGCCATTTATCGGTCTGTTCGGGACCGTGTTCGGGATCATGAACTCTTTCATCGAGATCGCGGCCCAGCAAAACACCAGCCTCGTCGTCGTCGCCCCCGGTATTGCCGAGGCGCTTTTGGCCACGGGCATCGGCCTTCTGGCGGCTATTCCCGCGGTTATCTTCTATAACAAGCTGAGCGCGGATTCTGATCGTATTCTGGGCGGCTACGAAGCCTTTGCTGATGAATTCGCCACCATCCTCAGCCGTCAGCTGGATAGCTGAGCCATGGCAGGTGGGGTGATGAAAAAGCAGGGCGGGGGTGGCCGTGGCCGCCGTCGCGGCCGTGCGCAGCCGATGGCAGAGATCAACATCACGCCGTTCGTTGACGTGATGCTGGTGCTCTTGATCATCTTTATGGTCGCGGCACCTTTGCTGACCGTTGGCGTGCCGGTCGAGCTGCCCAAAACAGCGGCCACAGCCCTGCCGTCCGAGCAGGAGGAGCCGTTGACCGTGACCGTTCTGGCGGATGGGTCCGTGCAGATCCAGAAGACAGAGACCGGGCGTGATGATCTGGTTGCCAAGCTGCGTGCCATTTCGGCAGAGCGTGCGAGCGACCGCGTGTTCCTGCGTGCGGATGGGGCTGTGCCCTATGCCTCGATCATGGAAGTCATGGGGGCGCTGAACGCAGGTGGCTTTAGCAACATTGGTCTGGTGACTGAAACCGGTGGGCCGAAGTTGGACGGCACAGGCGCGTCAGGCGGGTAACCATGCACAAGGGGCATTACATCTCTGGCGCGGGTCACTTGGGGCTCATCGGCTGGCTATTGCTGGGGAATATCTTTACCTCGCACAGCGACCCTGTAGAGATGCAGGAGGTGTCGGTCATCTCTGCCGCGCAATATGACGAGATGGTCGCCGCAGCGCAATCCGCGCAGGCGGAGGCCGCAGCGCAGCCCGAGCCTGCCCCTGAACCGGAACCCGCCCCCGAACCGGAACCGACCCCTGCCCCTGAACCGGAACCCGCCCCCGAACCGGAACCGACCCCTGAGCCTGCGCCGGAGCCCGAGCCCGCCCCGGAGCCGGAGCCTGTGCCNGAGCCTGAACCCATCGCACCGCCCCCCTCGGAGGACGTGAGCGATCAGGCCCCCGAGCTGCCCGAGCCGCCNGCCGATGTCGCCGTTCTGACGCCAGAGGAAGCACCCGTCGCCGTGCCGCGCCCTGTAGAGCGNGTGGCCCCCGAACCCGTAGAGGCNCCGGATCCCGAGGCGCGCACCGATGATGTGCTGCGCGAGGCCGCGACACCGGATGCGCCGGCAGAGAAGNTCGTGGAAGAGGCACAGGAAGCCACCGCCCCCGAAGAGGCGACGACGCAGATTGTGACCGAAGCAACGGAAGCGCCCAAAGCGTCGCCGACCCAATCCGCACGCCCTCCGGCCCGCCGNCCCACACCTCCTGCGCCGCAGGTGGCAGAGGCACCCGTGGAGACGCCGAAACCCGAAACGCCAAAACCCGCCACACCGAAGCCGGAAACACCCAAGCCAGAGGCCCCCAAGCCGACGCCCGAACCGACAACGGANAAGGACGCCGTGGCAGCCGCNCTCGCCGAAGCCATGGGAGAGACCGACGCGCCTGCAACGCCGGCNGCACCCTCNGGCCCGCCATTGTCGGCTGGCGAGAAAGAATCGCTGCGCGTGGCNGTATCGTCGTGCTGGAACGTGGGGTCCCTTTCCTCCGAGGCATTGCGCACTACTGTAGTGGTGAGTGTCGCAATGAACCAAGATGGCACGCCACAGACCAATTCGATCAAGATGACCAGCAGTTCGGGCGGATCACAGGGGGCTGCCAATCAGGCGTTCGAGGCCGCACGGCGGGCAATTATCCGCTGCGGCGCGCGCGGGTATCAGCTTCCTGTAGAAAAATTCGGTCAATGGCAGAATATTGAGATGACCTTTAATCCTGAAAGGATGCGCATCAAATGATTGTACGAATTCTGAGCCTCTGTCTCGCGCTTATCGGCGGTGTTGCCTCGGTCGCGCAGGCGCAGGATGGACCATTGCGGATCGAGATTACCGAAGGTGTGATTGAACCCTTGCCCTTTGCTGTGCCCAGCTTTCAGCCCGAAAGCGGGGACGCGGGGCAGATGGCCGTTGATCTGGCGCGGGTCGTGTCCGAAGATCTTGTCGGNTCTGGNCTGTTCCGNGAAGTACCGGCNAGCGCCTATATCTCGACCGTAAGCGATTTTAACGCGCCGATCCAATATGCTGACTGGAAGGCGATCAACGCGCAGGCGCTGATCACCGGTGCCGTCAGTGTCTCGGGCAATACGTTGAACGTGAAGTTCCGCCTGTATGACGTGTTTTCGGGCGCTGAACTGGGGTCGGGCTTGCAGTTTTCGGGCACGGTCGATGGCTGGCGTCGCATGGCGCATAAGGTGGCGGATGCCGTCTATTCGCGTATCACGGGCGAAGGGGGCTATTTCGACAGCCGCGTCGTCTATGTCTCCGAGACGGGGCCCAAGGATGACCGCGCGAAACGGCTGGCTGTGATGGATTATGANGGGGCCAATGTGCGCTATCTGACCGACAGCTCGTCCATCGTGCTGGCACCGCGGTTCTCGCCCTCGGGGGATCGTATTCTCTACACCAGCTACGAAAGCGGCTTCCCGCGGATCTATGTGCTCGACATCGGGTCGGTGCAGCGTCGCGTGCTGGAAAGCGCCGAAGGCACCATGAGCTTNGCNCCGCGGTTCTCTCCGTCCGGCAATACGGTTGTCTATTCGCTGACCCAAGGNGGGAACACGGATATCTACACGATGGATATCAACACCGGCCAGTCGACACGGCTGACCAATACGCCTGCGATCGAAACCGCGCCCAGCTATTCGCCGGATGGTAGCCGGATCGTTTTCGAAAGCGACCGTTCGGGATCGCAGCAGCTNTATATCATGCCAGCNACNGGCGGCGAGGCGACACGGATCTCGTTTGGNGANGGGCGCTATGGCACGCCGGTCTGGTCGCCGCGCGGCGATCTGGTGGCCTTTACCAAGCAGAACAAGGGCCGGTTCCACATCGGCNTGATGCGGCTGGACGGGTCGGAAGAACGTCTGCTGACCGCGTCGTTCCTGGATGAAGGCCCCACATGGGCCCCCAACGGCCGCGTCATCATGTTCGCGCGGGAAACCCAAGGGGCAGGCGGGGCGTCGTCGCTTTATTCCGTCGATATCTCGGGCCGGAACCTCAAGCCTGTGCGCACCCAAGAGGGCGGATCGGATCCGTCTTGGTCGCCGCTTCAGAAGTAAANAANAGCCATAGTGCCTTGGTGTTTCCCAATACCAAGGCACTATGGTAACACCGTCACAACAGACACATTAAAATGCTATCGTCAAAAAGGCACAGTCCATGAACCGCATTCTCACCGCAACTCTATTGATCGCAGCCCTGGCCGTATCGGCNTGTACCAACCCTGACCGCTTTGGCGCGGACGGCATGAATAACGGTGCCGCGAATGGCGCNGGCCTGAACGGGGGCATTATCCCCGGCAGCGCGAACGACCCGGCTTCTACGGCATATTTCCAGCAAGCCGTNGGNGANCGCGTGCTGTTCNTGGTNGACCAATCCAACCTGACCCCCGAAGGTCAAGCGACGCTGGACGGTCAGGCAGCCTGGNTGAACACCAACACCGATTACCAAGCNGTGATCGAAGGTCACGCGGACGAGCAGGGCACACGGGAATACAACCTTGCGCTTGGCGCACGCCGTGCCAATGCCGCGCGCGAATATTTGATCTCGCGCGGGATCGCCGCCAGCCGTCTTCGCGTTGTAAGCTATGGTAAGGAACGCCCGATCGAAGTCTGTTCGAGCGAGGCATGCTATGCCAAGAACCGTCGGGCCGTGACCGTACTTGCGGGCGGTCTGACCAGCTAAGTCGTCTACGNTAGGTTAGGATTTTAATATGCGGTTTGCTTTGATTGTAGCGCTTGGACTGGCCTTNGGGCCGGTCGCNGCGCAGGCGCAGGATGCGCAGACTTTGGCGGATGTGCGTCAGGAACTGACGGTNCTGAACGTCGAGGTGCAAAAGCTGCGCCGGGAACTGTCCACCACGGGCGGCGCGAGCGTTGCCGTGACCGGTGGNTCGGTGCTTGAGCGCGTCAATGCAATGGAAAGCGAACTGCAGCGCCTGACCTCTAAAACCGAAGAGCTGGAAAACCGGATCAACCGCGTGGTCACCGACGGGACCAACCGGATCGGTGATCTGGAATTCCGGCTCGTGGAGCTTGAAGGCGGCGATGTGGGCAGCCTCGGCCAGACTTCTACCCTTGGCGGGGGCGAGATGCCCGCGACCATGGCACCCGCCACGCCCGTGCCCGCACCAGCGGACCCGTTGGCCAATACNTCTACCCCCACCAATACCGCAGAACTTGCGGTGGGTGAAAAAACAGACTTCGAGCGGGCGAAGGCGGCGCTCGCTGACGGTGACTTTCGCAGCGCCGCAGACCAGTTTGCGACCTTCAATCAGACCTATCCGGGCGGACCGCTAGGCCCCGAAGCCGACCTGCGGCGCGGCGACGCGCTNGACGGTCTGGGCGANACCCGCGAAGCGGCACGCGCCTATCTGGCAAGCTTTAGCGCCGATCCCGCGGGGCCTGTCGCGGCAGAAGCACTGTACCAGCTTGGCAGCTCTTTGGGGGCCTTGNGCCAAACCCAAGAAGCCTGCGTCACCTTGGGCGAAGTCGCATCGCGCTTCCCCACAAGCCCCTTCGTTGCGCAAGCCCAATCCGAACGCAGCGTGCTTGCCTGCCAGTGATCCGATGACCGACCCGCTGGCGCAGAGCATCGCCGCCAGCTTTGACCCCGCGCCGCCGCCCGTATTGGGTGTGGCGGTGTCGGGGGGCGGCGACTCTGTCGCACTTTTACATCTTTTGAACGACTATGCCCGCAGCCGCGGGATCGCGCTGCACGCAGCGACCGTCGATCACGGCCTGCGACCCGAGGCCGCCCGCGAAGCCGCGATGGTCGCCGCCCAGTGTCGCGCGCTTGGCGTTCCGCATGACACGTTGATGTGGACGGGCTGGGACCACAGCGGCAATTTGCAAAACGAGGCCCGCAAGGCGCGTTACCGGTTGTTGGCGGATTGGGCACGGGGGCAGGGCATTGGCGCTGTCTGCATCGGGCATACCGCCGACGATCTGGCAGAGACTTTCGTGATGCGTTTGGGGCGCCGGGCAGGGGTCGACGGGCTATCCGCCATGCCTGCGATGTTCGACCGTCACGGCATGCGTTGGCACAGGCCCTTGCTCAACGCCCGCCGCGCCGACCTGCGCGCGCATCTGACGCAACGCGGGGTGACTTGGGTTGATGACCCCAGCAACGAGGATGACAGCTTTGCGCGGGTGCGCATCCGCAAGGCGCTGGCGGTGCTGACCGATCTGGGCGTTGATTCTGCCGCACTTGCTGATGTCTCGCGCCACCTTGCCGATGCCCGTACCGCGCTTGACGCGCAGATGTTTGCCGCCGCACGCGCCCATGCTCACGTTCAATGCGGTGCCGTGGCGATGGATTGGCAGGCGCTATGTGATCTCCCGACAGAGACACGCCGCCGTTTGCTGACCCACACGATCGCCTGGATCAACGGTGCCACCTACGCCCCACGCAGTAGCGCCGTGGCAGAGGTGCTGACAGCGCTTGATGATGCTGGTGCCGCGACCGTGCAGGGGTGCGAGCTGCGTTTGAAGCACGATAAACTGTGGATTTACAGGGAGTTGCAGGCGGTGCGGGCGGTTGATGCGCCCGTCGGCGCACTCTGGGACGGCCGCTGGCGTCTGGAACCTTGCGGCGATACGCCCGCGCCCGAAACGCAAACCATGATCCGTGCCTTGGGCGCTGAGGGGCTGCGCGGCTTTGCTGATTGGCGCGATTTGGGCGTGCCGCGCAGCGTCTTGCTGGCCTCTCCGGCGGTGTGGCAGGGCGCGGAACTGGTCGCTGCCCCCCTTGTCGGTCGGTCGCAAAACTGGCAAGCAGTGCTCGAACGCGGCGAAGATGCCTTTTTCGCCGCACATATGACGCATTGAACATGCGCCGATCGTGTCTATCTTACACGCATTGGGCGCTGTGTTTGGTGCCGTCCCCCGGATGTAGGAGACTTTCCTTTGGGTAATATGCGCAATCTCGCCTTTTGGGTTGTATTGATGCTTTTGGTTTTGGCGCTGTTCAATCTGTTCAGCGGCTCGACTGGCGGGCTGCAAAGCCGTGAAATCAGCTATTCCGAATTTGTGACCGCTGTCGAAGCAGGGGACGTGCGCAACGTCACGCTTGATGGTGAACAGGTTCGTTTCCGTCGTGCCGATGGCAGTGACTATGTCACGATCCGGCCCGAAGACGCCGAGGTCACCAGCCTGCTGATGTCCAAGGACATCCCTGTGCGCGCTGAACCCCAGCAACAATCCGGTTTCCAGACCTTCCTGATGTCGCTGTTGCCCATCCTTCTGCTGATCGGTGTGTGGATCTATTTCATGAACCGCATGCAGGGCGGTGGCAAAGGCGGGGCGATGGGGTTCGGCAAGTCCAAGGCCAAGATGCTGACCGAAAAACACGGTCGTGTGACGTTTGACGACGTGGCGGGCATCGACGAGGCAAAGGAGGAGCTGGAAGAGATCGTCGAATTCCTGCGCAACCCGCAAAAGTTCAGCCGTTTGGGCGGCAAGATCCCCAAAGGCGCGCTGCTTGAGGGCCCTCCCGGTACCGGTAAGACCCTGCTGGCGCGGGCGATTGCCGGCGAAGCGGGTGTGCCGTTCTTCACCATTTCGGGCTCCGACTTCGTCGAGATGTTCGTTGGCGTCGGTGCCAGCCGCGTGCGCGACATGTTCGAACAGGCCAAGAAAAATGCGCCCTGCATCGTGTTCATCGATGAGATCGACGCCGTGGGCCGGTCCCGTGGCGCGGGCTACGGTGGTGGCAATGACGAGCGCGAGCAGACCTTGAACCAGCTGCTGGTCGAGATGGACGGCTTTGAGGCGAACGAAGGCGTGATCATCATCGCCGCGACCAACCGCAAAGACGTGCTGGACCCAGCCTTGCTGCGTCCGGGCCGCTTTGACCGTCAGGTCACCGTGGGCAACCCTGACATCAANGGCCGCGAGAAAATCCTTGGNGTGCATGCGCGCAAGACNCCGCTTGGCCCTGACGTAGACCTGCGCATTATCGCGCGCGGTACGCCCGGTTTCTCGGGTGCGGATCTGGCGAACCTCGTGAACGAGGCCGCTCTGACCGCCGCGCGCGTGGGCCGTCGCTTTGTCGCGATGATGGATTTCGAGGCCGCGAAAGACAAGATCATGATGGGTGCCGAGCGCCGGTCGATGGTGTTGACGCAGGACCAGAAGGAAAAGACCGCCTACCACGAAGCCGGTCACGCCATCGTCGGGATNAAGCTGCCGAAATGNGACCCTGTCTATAAGGCCACGATCATTCCGCGCGGCGGTGCCTTGGGTATGGTGATGAGCCTGCCCGAAATGGACAAACTGCAAATGTTCAAGGACGAAGCCGAGCAAAAGATCGCCATGACGATGGCGGGCAAAGCGGCTGAGATCTTCAAATATGGCGCTGAAACCGTNTCGTCGGGCCCGATGGGCGATATCATGCAGGCCAGCCAGTTGGCNCGTGGCATGGTGATGCGCATGGGCATGTCCGACAAGGTCGGGAACATCGACTATTCGGAAGCGGCGGCTGGTTACCAAGCCAACGGCGGCGCGGGCGGGTTCAGCGTTTCTGCGGCCACGAAAGAGCTGATCGAATCCGAAGTGAAGCGCATCATCGACGANGGCTACGACCGCGCCTATAAAATGATCACCGATCACGAGGAAGAATTCGAACGTNTGGCCCAAGGTCTGCTGGANTACGAGACCCTCACCGGCGAGGAGATCAAGCGCGTCATGGAAGGCAAACCGCCACAAGACCCGGACGGCGANGACACCAGCGGCATGGACAAACCAAGCCTGACCGCGATCCCCAAGGCCAAAGGCAAGAAGACGCCTCCGCCAAGCGGGATGGAGCCAGAGCCAAGCGTCTGACGCCTAGGCATTGATCACCAGAATACGAAAGAAAAGGCCCTGCACCCGCGGGGCCTTTTCTTTTGTCGCGGCTTTGCGCAGGTTACGGACAACGCAGCGCGAAAGGATGCCGGTCATGCCGACGATGAAAGAAACCGANTTTACCGCAACGATCACATGGCTTGGTGTGGTGCCNAAGCTNGCCAAGGGNATCCGCGCCGAACCCCGGAGCGAAGCTTTCGCCAGCTACGCCGGTTTCGAGGATGACGTGCANNCGGGGCTGACCCGCGCGTCCTGTGTGCGGGTCACGAACCTCTATCCCAAGGGCACCGAGATCCGGAACGTGCGCCAGCTGTCGATCCTGTCTGCGGAAGAAATGGCCCTGATCGCGGCCGACATGGGNATGGAGNCACTGGACCCCNTNCANCTTGGCACGTCGATGGTGATCAAGGGCATCCCCGATTTCACCCATGTGCCGCCCAATGCNCGGCTTCAGGCTGCCTCGGGTGCGACGATCACGATTGATACCGAAAACCGCCCCTGCGTATTGCCCGGTCGCGAGATCGAACAAGACAGCCCCGGCCACGGTCCCAAGTTCAAANCCGCCGCCGAGAACCGTCGCGGCGTGACCGCCTGGATCGAACGCGAGGGGCTGTTGCGCGTCGGTGATACGCTGCGCCTGTTCATCCCCGACCAGCCAGCCTGGCAGCACGGCTAGNCCCAATGGGGCGCGGGNTCACAGCGACCCGCCATGCTCAAATCAGCGGCACACCCGCCGGATCGCCGCATCAAGCGCCGGATATGTCGGAATTGCCCCCTCTGCCCATGCCCTCNCAGGCGTATTGAGGACATAAGAAACATAGAACGCCGACGGCGCATCAGGGAGGACATATGACCTTTAAATCCGACATCCAAATCGCACGCGAAGCCAGCAAACGCCCCATTCAGGNGATCGGGCAAAAGCTGGGCATCAGCAGCGATGATCTGCTGCCCTACGGCCATGACAAGGCGAAGGTNTCGCAAAAGTTCATCAACTCGGTGCAGGACCGTCCCGATGGCAAGCTGATCCTCGTCACCGCGATCAACCCCACCCCCGCGGGCGAGGGCAAGACGACCACCACCGTTGGTCTGGGCGATGGTTTGAACCGCATCGGCAAGAATGCCGCCGTCTGTATCCGCGAGGCGTCTCTTGGCCCGAACTTCGGCATGAAGGGCGGGGCCGCGGGGGGCGGCTATGCGCAAATCGTCCCGATGGAAGAGATGAACCTGCATTTTACCGGTGACTTCCACGCCATCACCTCGGCGCACAACCTGCTCAGCGCGATGATCGANAACCACATCTATTGGGGCAACGCGCTNGAGATCGACCTGCGNCGNGTCGTCTGGCGNCGCGTCGTCGACATGAACGACCGCGCCCTGCGCCAGATCACGGCGTCCTTGGGCGGTGTGTCGAACGGTTTCCCCCGCGAGGCCGGGTTCGACATCACCGTCGCGTCCGAAGTCATGGCGATCTTGTGTTTGGCCAAAGACCTGAACGACCTGCAAAAGCGCCTTGGCGACATGATCGTCGCCTATACCCGCGAGCGGAAACCGATCTATGCGCGCGATATCAAAGCGGATGGTGCGATGACCGTGCTGTTGAAAGACGCGATGCAGCCGAACCTTGTACAGACGCTGGAAAACAACCCCGCTTTCGTCCACGGCGGGCCTTTCGCCAATATCGCGCATGGCTGCAACTCTGTCATCGCGACCACCACCGCGCTGAAGCTGGCCGATTACGTCGTGACCGAAGCGGGCTTTGGTGCGGATCTGGGGGCAGAAAAGTTCCTGAACATCAAATGCCGCAAGGCGGGGCTTGCACCGGCCTGCGTGGTCGTTGTGGCCACCGTGCGCGCGATGAAGATGAACGGCGGCGTGGCCAAGGCCGATCTGGGCGCTGAAAACGTCGACGCCGTGCAGGCCGGTTGCCCCAACCTTGGCCGCCACATCGAGAACCTGAAATCCTTTGGCGTGCCCGTCGTCGTCGCGATCAACCATTTCGTCACCGACACCGACGCAGAGGTGCAAGCGGTCAAAGACTATGTCGCCTCGCAAGGGGCCGAGGCCGTGCTGTCCCGCCACTGGGAATTGGGCAGCGCTGGCTCTGCCGAACTTGCCGAGAAAGTGGTCGAGACGATCGATAAGGGTCAGGCGGATTTCGCCACGCTCTACCCCGACGCGATGCCGCTGGCCGATAAGATCAACACCATCGCCACAAANATNTANCGCGCGGATGGGGCGGTGATGGANCAGAAAATCCTCAACCAGTTGAAAGACTGGGAAGAGCAGGGATATGGCGATCTGCCGGTCTGTATGGCCAAAACGCAATACAGCTTTACNACCGATCCCGAAGCCCGCGGCGCGCCNACCGGCTTTACCATCCCCGTGCGCGAGGTGCGCCTGTCTGCCGGCGCGGGCTTTGTCGTGGCCATCTGCGGTGAGATNATGACNATGCCGGGCCTGCCNCGGGTGCCTTCTGCCGAAAATATTCGTCTCAATGACATCGGCGATGTTGAAGGTCTGTTCTAAGCGCGTATGAACAGGGCGCGGAGGGTCGCCCCTTCGCGCCTTCGCCTGCTGNGGNAGGTGATAGCAGCGCCACAACAGACAAAGGACGGTCCCCATGACAGCGACGATCATTGACGGCAAGGCATTTGCAGCACAGGTGCGGGGGCAGGTCGCCCAGCATGTCACGCGGCTGAAGGACGATCACGGGATCACGCCGGGGCTGGCTGTGGTGCTTGTCGGGGCCGATCCTGCCTCCGAGGTTTATGTCAAATCCAAGGGCAAGATGACCAAGGAAGTGGGCATGAAATCGGTCGAACACCGGCTGNCNGACACCACATCAGAGGCGGAGCTTCTGGCCCTGATCGACACGCTGAACAANGATGANACGATCCACGGTATCCTCGTNCAGCTCCCCTTGCCCGATCACCTGAACGAAGACCTTGTGATCNGCGCGATTGATCCGGCCAAGGATGTCGACGGGTTTCATATCTCGAACGTCGGNCTGTTGGGCACGGGGCAGAANTCCATGGTGCCCTGCACGCCGCTTGGCTGTCTGATGATGCTGCGCGACCACCACGGCNCCCTGTCGGGGATGGATGCNGTCGTGATCGGGCGCAGCAATATCGTNGGCAAACCGATGGCCCAGCTTCTGCTNAACGACAGCTGCACCGTGACCATCGCCCATTCGCGGACCAAAGACCTTGCCGNTGTTGTGCGCCGCGCTGATATCGTGATCGCCGCCGTGGGCCGCCCCGAGATGGTGCCGGGCGACTGGATCAAACCGGGGGCCACAATCATCGACGTGGGCATCAANCGTCTCGACGCGCCAGAGCGGGGTGAGGGCAAGACCCGTCTGGTCGGGGATGTGGATTTTGACAGCTGCGCCAAGGTGGCCGGTGCGATCACCCCGGTGCCGGGGGGCGTGGGCCCGATGACGATCGCCTGTCTGCTGGCCAATACGGTTACNGCCTGCTGCCGTGCCCATGAGCTGCCCGAACCCGAAGGGCTGACCGCCTAAGCGGCGGTTGCCGGAACCGGCACCATCGTGCCCTGAAGCAAGGCGATCANCACCTGCTGGTCGCCGGTTTGGGCAAAGACCTCGGCCGTGACCACACAAAGCCGCTTGCCCGGTTTCACCACCTTGCCAATCGCGATCAGCCGGTCTCCGCGGGCGGGGGCCAGCAGGTTGATCTTGATCTCTGCGGTGACGACCTCGGTATCTAAGGGCAGTGTCGTCAGCGCGGCATAGCCCGCNGCGCTGTCCCCGATAGAGAANGTCAGCCCCGCGTGGCCAAACCCCTGCTGCTGGCGCGTGCCGGGCAGGATCGGTGCCTCGATCCGGATGAGCCCCTTTGANACATCACTNAGTTCAGCGCCGAGGGTCTGCATCATCGATTGTGCGGCANAGCTGTCGCGGATGCGGGCGATTTCTTGAGGGGTCATAGGGGCTCTTTCAACATGGATAGCCGGCCCCGTGGCTGCGNNTAGCGCGGCATGGGGATCGCGGTGGGCTGCGGTCCGGTAAGTATGGCGCAGGCCTGCGGACCCATCAATGCCTGTAGCACCGGCGCGTCACTGTACAACCCGCCGGTATAGGTGCCAAAGGCNGGCATGATCAGCCGTCGGTCGTCATAGAGGAAGGCCGGACGCGTCACCGACCGCCCGCGCAGCCGCAGCCGTGCCTTGGGGTGATAATGCCCCGAAACCTCGGCCTGCGTGCCTGCCTGTGCGATATGCCGGAACTGCAAGGGGCCGATCACAAGCTCGGCCAGATGCTCCCCGCCCAGTTCGACGGGGCCGGGGTCGTGGTTGCCCTCTACCCACAGCCACTGCCGCCCCGCCTGCAGCCGCGCCAACGTTAGCCGTGCCGGCTCGGGCAGGGCATGGGCCGCGTGCAGATCGTCGAAACTGTCGCCCAGACACATCACGACGCGCGCCGGCACACGGTCAAGCGCCGCCGCAAGCCGGATCAACGTGTCCATCGTCTCGTAAGGGGGAAGCGCCGTGCCGCCGCGCCGCGCAATCCGTTCGGCTTTGCCAAGATGCAGGTCGGACACGCAGAGCAGCCCGTGATCTGCCCACCACAAGGCACCAGAGCCAAGCGCCGTCAGCCGCGCGCCGCAAAAGTCGAATTCATACCCGATGTTCATGCTGCGTTCATCACCAAGTTTGCCCGCGGGCGCAAGGGGCGCTGGCCGATGGACGCGCCTATGGCGGGGCGCAGGAGTATTTGAAAAAGGGTGAAGCGGAAGACGCCCCCGCCTGATCCCGAGGGGCGTGGGGGCGTCTTCACCCTTTACGGTCATCGGCTCTCCAGCCTGTACCGCGGGGTGATCATGGGGCAAAATACCTAAGCGAANGTTAATTCACCCTTTCAAAAATACTCAGCTGCGCAGCGATTGCCACGNCTAGCGCCGTTTNNGGGGGATGTTATCCGGCGCGGGCGTGATCTNTGCGAGGCCGGAGGCTTCCATCAACCGCGCGGATTCCTCGGCCAGCAGACGNTCTTCTGCNTGCCCNTTGACCGGCACNCGNCCCATTTCCAGAAACAGCGGTGCGGACAGCGGGCTGACACGGTNGAGGATACGGTGGTCTATCCGGCCCTTGATACGATGCAGCATTTCCTCGATCCGGCCAAAGTCGACCAGCCCGCGCAGGGCCTCTTCGCGGGTGATGTCGAGCAAGAGGTGATCGGGTTCGTATTTCTGCAAGGTGTCATACAGGATATCAGAGCTGAAGGTCGCCTGCCGGCCAGACTTACGGGCTTGGGGGGTGTTCCGTTCGATCAGCCCTGCGATGGTGGCGGCGGCGCGGAACGTGCGTTTCATCACCGCATTGCCGGCCAGCCAATGGTCCAACCCGTCATGCAGGGCTGTGGCATCAACGAGCGGGGCGGGGTCGTTGACCGGATCCAGCCCCCAGATCAGGGTGGCATAATCGGTGGCGACGAAGCCCAGGGGGTTCAGGCCCAGTTCCTCCATCCGTTTTGTCAGCAGCAGCCCGAGCGTTTGCTGCGCGTTGCGACCGGCGAAGCCGTAGAAGACCGTTTGGGCGCGGCCCTCATGGGGGAAGCTTTCGATCAGCAGTCGGCCCGGTTGCGGCAGTTGGCTGACTTCGCGTTGCAGGGTCAGCCATTCGGCCGTGTGGCGCGGCAACTCGGGCCAGCTGTCTTGGGTGAACATGCGTTGCACGCGGGCGGAGAGCTGGGCCGAGGTGGCGAATTTGGTGCCCATGAACGTGGCGACGCGTGGTTTCTTGGCGGCGGAGCGGCTGACCTCTACGGTCATTTCCCGCAGCCCTTCGTATTTGACGATCTGGCCGCCGATCAGGAATGTGTCGCCCGCGCTGAGCGAGGCGGCGAAACCTTCCTCGATTTCGCCCAAAGGGGCACCGCCGCGGTTGCGTTTCATGCGGACCTTCAGCGTGTCCGTGTCCTGAATGGTCCCGATGTTCATGCGGATACGCTGGCTGCTGCGAGGGTCGCGCAGGTGCCATTTGCCGTTTGTGCACATCAGACGTTGCCATCTGTCGTAGGCGCGCAGGGCGTAGCCGCCCGTGGCACAGAAATCGAGGCAGGCGTCAAAAGCGGCGCGGCTGAGGCTGGCATAGGCCCCGGCAGAGGTCACCTCGGCATAGAGCGCATCGGCGTCGAAGGGGCCGGCGCAGGCGGTGATCAGGATATGCTGGCATAACACATCGCGGGGGCCGGGGCCGCGGGGGTCGCCGTCAAGATCGCCTGCCAACACGGCGTCGAGGGCGGCGACACATTCGACCACCTCGAACCGGTTGGCAGGCACCAGCAGCGCTTTGGAGGGCGCGTTATAGCGATGGTTGGCCCGCCCGATGCGCTGGACCAGCCGTTTGACATTTTTCGGCGCACCGATCTGGATCACAAGATCGACATCGCCCCAATCGATCCCCAGATCAAGGCTGCCGGTACAGACAATCGCGCGCAGATCACCGCGCACCATCGCGGCTTCGACCCGTTCGCGTTGCTGCCGATCGAGCGACCCGTGGTGGATGCCGATGGGCAGGCTGTCTTCGTTGGCGAGCCAGAGATTGTGAAAGAAAATCTCGGCCTGAGCGCGGGTATTGTGGAAGATCAAGGTGGTTTTATGCTGGCGTATCTGGTCGAGCACCGCCGGAATCGCATAGGCAGCCCCATTGCCGGACCACGGCGGGGCCGCGTCCGTGCGCAGCATCCGGATGTCGGGCGGCGGGCCGGGATCAGCCAGCAGGATCGGACAGGGGTCGGGGTGACGTGCCATGAAATGCGCGATGGCGGCGGGATCTTCGACGGTGGCTGACAGGCCCACCCGTTTCAGCCCCGGGCACAGGCGTTGCAGCCGTGCCAGCGCCAGCATCAGCTGGTCGCCCCGCTTGCTGTCGGCCAGCGCGTGGATCTCGTCGATCACGACACGTTTGAGCCCTTTGAACATGCGCGGTGCATCCTCGTAGGAGGTCAACAGCGCAAGGCTTTCGGGGGTGGTCAGCAGGATATGGGGCGGGTCGGCGCGTTGCCGGCGTTTGCGCGTTTGCGAGGTGTCGCCGGTGCGGTCCTCGATCCGGATGGGGAGGCTCATTTCGGTCACCGGGGTGGTGAGGTTGCGCTTGATATCCGCGGCCAGCGCCTTGAGCGGCGAGATATAGAGCGTGTGCATGCCGTCGTGACCGCCGTCGGCCAGATCGACCAGCGTGGGCAGAAAACCCGACAGCGTCTTGCCGCCCCCCGTCGGCGCGATCAACAGCAGCGCGGGCGCGTCGGCGCGGTCCAGCATGTCTTGCTGGTGGGGGTGGATGGACCAGCCTTTGGTGGCGAACCAGTCGGAGAACTTGGGGGGCAGGGTCTGCATGGGGCGTAAGATAGGCTGTTTGCACGCGGGGGCCAGCCCCCGCACCCCCGGAGTTTATCTGGCAAAATGAAGCGGATGCCCGCGCCGGTGTCGAGCGCGGTGCTACCTTACGATGGTTTCATCCTCGACGAACATATTGGCCCAAGCTCGGTCAATCAGATCAGGGCGCATCTGGTGCGGGATACCTTCGAAATCGCAGATGGAAATCATCTGGTCGATCAGGAAGATCGGCTGATAGTTGGCGAACACATTATTGATCGTAGGGTATTTTGTTTTCAGCAAATGGATCAGCGTCGCCTCGTCCAGTTTGATGTTTCGTTTCTTGGCGACCATGGCAAAGATCTTGAGGAAGTTTTCCTGATTGGGTCCGTCGATCTTGATCTTGAAGAAGATCCGGCGCAGGGCGGCCTGGTCGAAGATCTCATTGGGGTGGAAGTTGGTGGAGAAGACCACCAGCGTGTCGAAGGGAACTTCGAACTTCTCGCCGGATTGCAGGGCGAGGATGTCCTTGTTTTCTTCCAGCGGCACGATCCAGCGGTTGACCAGCGCCTGTGGCGATTCTGCCTGTCGGCCAAGGTCGTCGACGATGAAGATGCCACCGGTGGATTTCAGTTGCAGCGGGGCCTGATAGGTCCGTGCGGTGGGGTTGTAGACCAGATCAAGCATATCGAGCGTCAGTTCGCCCCCGGTGATCACTGTGGGGCGTTCGCATTTGACATAGCGGGTGTCAAAGCGCGTCACGCGGCGCAGGGATTTCGGATCTTGTTTCTCTTCGGAAATGGCGGTGTGTACGATGGGGTCATAGACCGTGATCACCTGACCGGCGTATTCAATCGCACGGGGGACATAGATCCGGTCGCCAAGCGCGTCGCGAATGCCGTTGGAGATGCTTGATTTACCATTGCCGGGGGGGCCGTACATCAGGATGGAGCGACCGGCCGTCACGGCTGGGCCAAGGTTGCCGATCAGCTCGGACGGGAGCACCAGATGGCCCATGGCGGCTTCGAGCTTTGCGCGGGTGATTTGCATGTTGCGTACGGACTGGCGCTTGATCTGTTCGCGGTAGACATCAAGCGGCACGGGCATCGGGCCGAAGTATTCCGATTGCGCCAAGGCATCCAGCGCGCGGGCCTTGCCCAAATCGGTCAGCTGATAGCCCATTTCATTGCCGTTATTCGCGTTGAGCGTGCCCGTCGCTTCGAGAAGGCGTTGTTCGCGCGACAGATCCACCAGTTCTTGCGTGACCTGAAGCGGCAGGCAGATCGCCGCTGCGAGTTCGCTGACCATGGTGACGTTCTTGCGGAACATCGTCTTGATCATGATGTCGCGCATCATCACCACGGGCAGCTTCATCTCTTGGATGGTGCGCGGCGGAGGGGGGGCCATGACGGCGCTGGTTTGCATATTCATGAAGGCTTCTTTCATGGGGACACGGGCGTGCCCCAAGGCGTAGCGGTTGAATATGGCGAAATCAGGCCCCGAAGTAGGCACCGAGCATTAAATATGCGGCAAGCACAGTGCCAAGGGCGAGGCCCATGGGGAATTTCTTGGCTTCGTGCCAGCTGACCCATTGCGGGGCAAGCTTGCGCAGGGGGGAATATTTGGCGGCGCGGTGAATGATATAGGCGGCAACCAGCGTCGCCATGAACAGCGCCATGACGAAGCGCACATCCCCGAGCGCGATAAAGGGTGTGGCGGCGGCGATGAATTTCGCATCCCCCGCGCCCATCAGCCCGCCTGCGTTCATGAAGATGCCCACAACAAGGGCTACCACCATCGCCAGCAGGTGCCAGAGGTAGCTGTCAAAGGGCAGGGCAATCGGGCCGATCAGCACGAACACGGCGGCCAATGCGATCACCGTGACATTGGTGATCCGCATAAAGGCCAGATCGGTGTAGATCGTATAGGCACAAAGGGGCAGCGCGAAGGGCAGGAACCACAGCGCTGCGTAGCTGGTGATCTCCACGCGTTAGCCTGCGTTTTCCAGCGCGCGCAGCGACCGGACGGCGGCCTCGAAGTGCTGCGGGTGGGTGCTGATGGCGTCGCGCAGCAGCCCTTTACCGGTTTCAACGTCGCCCTTCTTGATCGCGGAGAGGGCGAGGGTGTGCAACAGTTGCGCGCGCTCGGTCTGGTCCATCTCGATCGGGGGGAGGCTGTATTCACGTTGCGCGCCACGGGCGAGGATCAGGTTGTTCTTGGCGGTAAACAGCGTTGAATCCTGCTTCACAGCCTCGCCGAAAAGGCGTTCGGCAGCCTGATAGTCGCCGCGCGTCAATTTGGAGTAGCCCCAGTTGTTCATGACCGAACCGGGCTTGGTGGTCAGACCAATGGCGATCTCGTAAAAACTGTCGGCCTTGTCCCATTCCTGCTTGCTGTCAGCGACGATCGCCTCAAGCCGGTAGCGGTTGTAGGTTTCATGGGTGGGCGGGACGGAATCCAGCGTCTTTTCCGCTTTGGCCCAATCGCCTGCGCGGATCAGCGCATCGGCGTAATCGACCTTGTCATCGGGGGTGGCATCTTTGGAAGCGGCAACTTTGCCCCAGACGGATGCGGCCTCTTGGTTGCGTTTGGCGCGGATCAGGGATTTGCCCAAGCTGCGCTGGATGTCGATGCGGTCGGGGTTTTCCTGCGCGGTGCGGGTGAAATAGCTGACCGCCTCGTTCGGGTCGGCCACTGTCAGCATCACATCGTTGAGGTTGCTTTCATCCACGACATTCACGTCCTGGAAGGCGCGGGTGACGGTATCCTCGCCGGATTTCTTGCCGCAGCCTGCTACTGCGACGACGCCTGCAATGCAGGCGGCCAATAGGATAGGGTGGCGCATTTTTGCGTCCTTTTACTGCTCTGCCTCGTTATGATGCTGGCCGAACCAGATAGTCGCCCGAGCCGCGCCGCACCAATTTATAACTGTCTTCTTGATCCGGGATCGTAACAGAGTTTTCCGATTTTGCGAGTGCTAAGCGCAAATTGTCACGGATTGCGTCACTTTCGCCATTATCGAGCGCATATGCCTTGCGAAAGGTCAGCTGGGCTTCGGCGAGTTTGCCGCGTTCCATCAACACAACGCCGAGATTATTCCAGACCTCGGGGTGGGTTTCGTCCTTTTCTACAGCGTCGCGCAGCAGCTTTTCCGCCTGACCCAATCGCCCCAGCCCAAGGTTGGCGCTGCCCAGTCCCGACAGGATTTCGGCGTCCAACTGGGAGGCGAGCGCGGCGCGGTTGAAGGCGCGGATGGCAAGTTCGTATTCGCCCGCGCGCATGAGACGGTGGGCGACCTCTACCCCGTCTTCGGCGTCCTTGCGGGTGTTGACACCGGGGGCAAAGGGGTTGTCAGGGCTGGCGCGCTTGCCCCCAAACGCGGAAAGACCGCCTGCAGAGCAAGCGGCCAATCCGGCGATCAGGGTCATACAAAGCGCGAGCCTGAAGGGTAACGCGCGCTTGGGAATGTGGATCATGCAGAGCCTTACTGACCTAGTTTGGTAATGTTCATCACCGATGGCGCGACCAGAATGATCAGCAGCGGAGGAACGGTCAGCATCATTGTGGCAAGTGTCATCTTGGTTGGCAACTTGTTTGCGGCCTCTTCGGCGCGCATCACGCGTTTGTCGCGCATCTCGGCGGCGTAGACCCGCAGCGCGTCGGCGATGGATGTGCCGAAGGCGGCGGATTGTACCAGCACCGTCACAAAGGACGACACATCTTGCACGCCGCAGCGTTCGCCCATGGCGTTCAGCACGCTGACCTTGTCTTTACCGGCCTTCATCTCATAGGCGACGATTTCGAACTCTTCCGCCAGCGCAGGGTAGGAGGCGCGCAATTCGCGGGCCACGCGGACGATACATTGATCAAGCGACTGGCCGGCTTCGACGCAGACGAGCATCATGTCCAGCGCATCGGGAAAACCGCGTGTGATTTCCTCTTTCCGCTCGGCGACGCGGCGGGTCACCCAATAGCGCGGCAGGAAATATCCGATGCCGCCGGGGCCCACGGTATACAGCATCATCTTGTTGGTGGTCATACCTTCGCCGCCGCCAAGGAAGTTGATGTAGACGGTGCCGATCACCAGCCCGGCAATACCAAGCGCCATCTGGGCAAAGTGAAAGAACCGTACCGCATCGCGCGAGCTATAGCCCGCCTGACGCAACAGCAGCGCCTTGGCGCTTAGCTCTTCCACGTCTTCGGGTTCGAGGAACTTGGCGAATTTTTGCAGCTTCTCGTTGCGGTCCGACTGGCGCAGGCGCTGTTGCTTGCCTGCATCGGCAGCCTCGGTCTGGCTACGTTTGAGCTTGGCCAAAGGGTCTTCGGGCTGGCGCAGGATCATGACAAGCGTTGCGCCCACCATGGTCAGGCCCAATGCGCCCAGAATGGCGATCCAGCCCATGGGACCAAGTGCGGTGTCGAGTGAGTTGAGGAAATTCACAGTGAGGCCCCCTTAGACTTTGATATCGGTCAGCTTGCGCATGACGATGAGGTTAAGCGACAGGAACAGGACAACCGCGATACAGCCGGGGATGAACAGCGGGTGGGTCATGACTTCGTCATAGTAATGCGGGTCACCGAGTTTGATCACGATCAGCGCGAGGATCGGGAAGGCAGACAGGAACTTGCCGGACCATTTTGCTTCGGCGGTGATGGCGCGCACGCGGCGGAACAGGCGGAAGCGGGCGCGGATGACCTTGGCCAACCCCGCAAGGATTTCAGCAAGGTTACCCCCCGATTGCTGCTGGATGGTCACAGCCACCGCGAGGAAGCGCAAATCCTGCATGTCAAGCCGTTCGGCCATATCCTTGAGCGCCTCACCAATGTCGCGGCCATAGGCGGTTTCATCGGCGATCACGCCGAATTCCGACGCCAGCGGGTCCTGGATTTCCTTGGACACGATAGAGATCGCACTGGTGAAAGGGTGGCCCACGCGCAACGATCGCACCATCAGTTCCACCGCGTCAGGCAGTTGCTCTTCGATCATGTCCATGCGCTTTTTCGCTTTGGACGAGATCCAGAAAAATACCGCCCCGACACCGATCCCGACAGAGATCAGAATACGCACGGGCACTTCGGTATTGGTGCCGATGGTCAGCCCCAGAAAGGCGACGACCGAAAGGCCGGCCATGATCATGATCAGCTGTTTCGGCGCAAAGGCGATCGCGGCCTTTTGTGCTTTCTCGGCGAGGAGGGAATAGACCGGAATGGATTTATTATCCATGTGCTGCTGCATTTCCTTGCGCAGCTTGTCCAGAACCTCTTCGCGGCGGGCCCCTTTTTCCAGCATTTCAAGCCGGCGGTTGACCTTGCTGTTGAGGCTGATGGATTTACCGAAAGCGACCAGATACAGCCCTTCGACCAGCACAAGGACACCGACGAAGATCAGGCCATAGATAATGGGTTCTGCACTCATGATTGATAATCCTTACTTGACCACAACGGGTTCATAGATCGACGATGGCAGGTCATAGCCCCACATCTTGAA
>NZ_NHBI01000050.1:0-36875 GCF_002167505.1 Sulfitobacter sp. TMED3
CTGGCGGGCGGCGACCCGACGGAACGGATGATGACGCGCACCCATGGCGACGGCACCACCAACCAGTGGCAAGAGGTCGCGATGGTCTGGACCCGCGTCGGCGTGCCGGTGATCGCGGCGCTGCATGGCAAGACCTACGGCGCGGGCCTGCAACTCGCGCTCGGGGCCGATATCCGCATCGCGGCCCCTGATACCGAAATGGCGGTGATGGAGATGAAATGGGGCATCGTCCCGGATATGGGCGGTATGGTCCTACTGCCCAAACTGGTGCGCGGCGACGTGCTGCGACTGATGACCTATACCGCGCAACCCATCGGGGCAGAGCAAGCCGAACGCTGGGGGCTAATCACCCAGATCGCCGAAGACCCGCTGGCCGCCGCGATGGCGCTTGCCACCACCATCGCCGGCAAAAGTCCAAGCGCCATCAAGGCCGCCAAACGTCTGACCGCCTTGGCTGAGACGGGAACCGAAACGGAGGTTTTGCGCGCGGAATCCCGTGAACAGGCGGCGCTGCTGGGACGCCCGCACCAGATGGAAGTCATCGCCGCAGAATTCGGCAAACGCCCGGCGGTCTTCAACGACTAGCGTCGCAAAAAAGTCAGCCCCGCCTGATTGCTCAGACGGGGCCTTCCAAATGGACGATCTTTGCTTCCCAGCGAGGACCGCAGGCCGATCGTGCACCGGTATTCGTTTCCAAATGGTAAAAAAATCCTCGCCGAAGGCATCTTTTGGAGCGTCAAAAGAGATTTTTGCCTTCGGCGAGGATTTAAAGCCATTTGGAAGCGGTACTGATTATCCCAGCTCGGCCAAACGGTTCAGAGCGGCCTGAAGCTGGTCCGCTTCTTCCTGCCGCGCATCAAGGTTGCTTTGGGCTTCGGCGACAACTTCGGCCGGGGCGGAAGCGGCGAATTTGGGGTTGTTGAGACGCCCTTTCAGGCCGCCGATTTCTTTACCCAGCTTATCCAGCGACTTTTGCAGACGCGCTTTTTCCGCGTCGATGTCGATCAGCCCCGCAAGCGGGAGGCCAAAGCTCGCGCCCGGCGCGGCGATGGAGACGGTGCCTTTGGGGAAGCTCTCTGTCTTCTCAAGGGTTTCGACCCGCGCCAAACGTTTGATCATCGCCTCGTTGCGGTCCCATGCGGTTTGGCCGGCAGCGTCCATATCGGTATAAAGCATGGGCACTTTGAGCCCCGCAGGCACATGCATCTGTGCGCGCGCCGAACGGATGGATTCGATCAGGCCGATCACCCAGTTGAGTTCGCGGTCGGCATCAGCGTCCAGCATCTCGGCGGTGCTGTAGGTCGGCCAGTCGCCATGCACCAGCATCTTGGAACGGGTCGCCGTGGTCTGCCACAGTTCCTCGGTGATGTAGGGCATGATCGGGTGGAGCAGTACAAGGCATTGATCCAGCACCCATTTCAGCGTCTGGCGAGTCTCGGCGGCCTCTGGCGCGCCGTCTTGCAGCAGGGGTTTGGAGAGTTCAACGTACCAGTCGCAGACCTTGCCCCAGACAAAGGCGTACAGCGCATTGGCCGCGTCGTTGAAACGGTAGTTGTCCAGTGCGGCGTCGACTTCCTCGCGGACGCGGGCGGTTTCGCCGATGATCCATTTGTTCAGCGTGTGATCGACCTGGGTGTGGCTGGTGTAGGTCACTGCCGCGACGCTGTCCTCGAACACGCCGTTCATCTCGGCGAAACGGTGGGCGTTCCACAGTTTGGTGCCGAAGTTACGGTAGCCCGCGATGCGTGCGGTCGACAGTTTCAGGTCGCGCCCCATGGCGGCCATTGCCGTTAGGGTAAAGCGCACCGCATCCGCGCCGTATTCATCGATCAGGTCCAGTGGGTCCAGCACGTTGCCAAGCGATTTGGACATCTTCTTGCCCTTCTCGTCGCGCACCAGCGCGTGGACATAGACTGTATCAAACGGCTTTTGATCGACCACGGCGTATTGCATCATCATCATCCGGGCGACCCAGAAAAAGATGATGTCAAAGCCGGTGATCAGCACTGAAGTGGGGAAGTATTTCGCCAGCTCATCCGTCTGTTCTGGCCAGCCGAGCGTGCCGATGGGCCAAAGGCCCGAGGAGAACCAGGTGTCGAGCACATCAGGGTCGCGGGTGAGCGTCTTGCCGGGGGCCATCGCCTGTGCTTCGGCTTCGGTTGCCGCGCAGTATTCCTTGCCCTCGTCGTCGAACCACACGGGGATCTGGTGCCCCCACCACAATTGGCGCGAGATGCACCAGGGTTCGATGTTTTCCAGCCAGTTGAAGTATACCTTGCGGTCCTGTTCGGGCAGGATCTGTACTTCGCCGTTGCGCACCGCGTCGATGGCGGGTTGCACGATCTTCGAGGTCTCGACGAACCACTGATCGGTCAGCATCGGTTCGATCACCACTTTGGATCGGTCGCCGAAGGGCTGCATGATCTTTTTGGGCTCGACCAACGGGACCAGCGTCTCGTCCCGCTCTTCGCCGCCTTCTTCGGGGGCGAGGGGGGCTTTGACGGGCTTGCCCAAACGCGGATCGGTCGGCGGTACCATGACGGCCAAGCCTTCGGCGGTGATATCGGCGATGACCTTGGTGCGCGCCTCGAACCGGTCGAGGCCGCGGTATTCTTCGGGCACGAGGTTGATTTCTGTCGCGTCCGCGGGCGCGTCTTCACGGCCTTCGGCGATGGCGGCCGCGCGGGCGGCGGCGGCGTCATAGGGCAGGCCGTCGGCGCGCATCGCACCGCGGGTGTCCATCAGCGCGTAGAGCGGGATGTTGTTGCGTTTGGCGACGCCGTAGTCGTTGAAGTCATGCGCGCCGGTGATCTTCACCGCGCCCGAGCCGAAATTCTTGTCGGGGTATTCGTCNGTNATGATCGGGATNCGGCGGCGCTGCGCTTTGGGGCCNACGGGGATNTCGCACAGCTTGCCNACGATCGGCGCATAGCGNTCGTCNGAGGTGTGNACCGCGACCGCGCCATCGCCCAGCATGGTTTCGGGGCGGGTCGTNGCGATAGAGATATAGTCGCGTTCCTCGGAAAGCGTCACGTTACCGTCTTCGTCTTTCTCGACGTACGTATAGGTCGCGCCATCGGCCAGCGGGTATTTGAAGTGCCACATGTGCCCGTCGACTTCGGTGGATTCGACTTCGAGGTCGGAAATCGCGGTCTCGAAATGGGGGTCCCAGTTGACCAGACGCTTGCCGCGATAGATCAGGCCCTTGTTNTACATATCCACGAAGACCTTGATCACGGCGTCATGGAAGTTGCCTTCCTCGCCCGCGGGGGCACCGGGGGCACCGGACATGGTAAAGGCGTTGCGNGACCAATCAAGCGANGTGCCCAGACGTTTNAGCTGGCCGATNATCGTGCCGCCGGACTTCTGCTTTTGCTCCCAGACNTTGGCGGTGAAATCCTCGCGGGTGAAATCGGTGCGGCGTTTGCCGTCTTTGGCAAGCTCGCGTTCCACCACCATCTGCGTCGCGATACCGGCGTGGTCCTGACCGGGCTGCCANAGCGTGTCAAAGCCNCGCATCCGGTGCCANCGCACCAGAATATCCTGCAATGTATTGTTGAACGCATGGCCCATGTGCAGCGATCCTGTCACGTTGGGCGGCGGGATCATGACCGAAAAGGTTTCCTTGCGCGAGGCATTGGCACCGGCCTTGAAGGCACCGGACTCTTCCCATGCGGCATAGAGGCGGGCTTCGGCCTGGGCGGCGTCAAAATTCTTGTCGAGGGCCATGATCAGCGTCCTTCTATTCACGTAGCGCTTTGAGCTTTGGGATGATCTAGCCGAGCGGGGCGTAAAGGGGAAGGCTGGGGGGCCGAAAACTTGGCGTAGCAGCGCCAGCTTTCGCNCCGCNTCGTATGGACATCGCCGGTTTGGCGCTTAAGGTCGGGCGCAACACCAAGATGATGATCAAAGGATGCCGCCAGATGGAAAAGTTCGGGAAAAGCCAACCGGTCAAACGGGTCGAGGATGTGCGGTTTCTGACCGGCGAGGGGCGCTATGTGGATGACATCGCGCCAACCGACGCGCTGCATGCCTATTTCTTCCGCTCGCCCGTCGCACATGGGGTGATCACGACGCTGGATGTCACAGATGCGGCCGAGGCAGAGGGCGTGCATGCGGTGCTCACGATCGAGGATCTGGAAGCNNCGGGGATGGATATCTCTATGGCGGCGACCGTGTTGCAGAACCGCGATGGCACGGAAGGGGCCAANCCCTTGCGTCCGATGCTTGCCAAGGGGCGCGTGCGCTTCGTGGGGGAGCCCGTCGCNGTGGTGATTGCCGAGACNTTGAACCAGGCGCGCGACGCGGCGGAGCTGATCGCATTCGACGTTGACGATCTGCCCACCCATATGACGTTGGAGCGGGGCGGNGAGACGCTGCACCCCGAAGCGCCGGANAACATGGCNTTNGACTGGGGCATGGGCGANGAGGCGGCGACGCAAAAGGCATTTGATGNCGCAGCGAAAACCGTCAGNCTGAACGTGGGCGACAACCGTATCATCGTCAACGCGATGGAGCCGCGCGGCTGCTATGCGGAATGGAACGACGGCAAGGTGCATCTTGCGAACAACGGGCAGGGCGTCTGGGTGCACAAGGGCAACCTCAAGCGCGTTTTCGGGCTGGATGNTGACCACGTGCANGTCACAAACCCCGACACAGGCGGCGGTTTCGGCATGAAGGCNGCNGCCTATCCCGAATATTTCTCGGTCGCGCAGGCGGCGCGGGCCTTGGGGCGTCCGGTGCGCTGGATGTCGGACCGGACCGAAGCCATGCTCAGCGACAATGGCGGGCGCGATCTGACTTCGCTTGCGGAATTCGCCTTTGACGAAAACAACAAGATCACGGCCTACCGCGTCCGCACCAAATGCAANCTCGGGGCCTATAACAGCCAGTTCGGCCAGCCCATTCAGGCGCTGCTGTTCAGCAAGGTCTTGATGGGCGTCTATGATGTGCAGACCACNTGGCTGCAGGTCGAAGGCTATTACACCAACACGGTGCAGACCGATGCCTATCGTGGTGCCGGCCGACCCGAGGCGATCTATGTGCTGGAGCGCTTGATGGACCGCGCCGCGCGCGAGTTGGGCNTCGACCCGTGGGAGCTGCGCCGGATCAACTTTATCAAGCCCGAACAGTTTCCCTATACCTCTGCCACGGGCGAGCTTTACGATGTGGGCGAATTCAACCGCTTGCTGNCCCGCGTCGCCGTCGAGGCGGATCATGATGGCTTTGCAGCGCGCAAGGCGGCGGATGCGGCCAAGGGGCTGCTGCGCGGGCAGGGGCTTTGCTATTACATCGAAAGCATCCTTGGCGATCCGGCAGAGGGGGCCAAGGTCGNGTTCAACGAAGACGGCACCGTGTNCATCTATGTTGGCACTCAATCGAACGGACAGGGGCATGAAACCGTCTATGCGCAATTCCTATCGGATCAGACCGGGATCCCGGCTGAATTGATCCACGTCATTCAAGGCGATAGCGATCTGATCAAACAGGGCGGCGGGACNGGCGGCTCGCGCTCTGTCACCACGCAAAGCACGGCAACGCTGGCGACGGTGGCCAAGATGACCGAAGCTTTCACCGCNTTTCTGTCTGACGAAATGGGCGTGCCNGCGGCGCAGATCAGCTTTGACGACGAACGCTTCCGCGCGGACGGGTCGAACATGACCCCCACCNTGCTGGAGGTCGCCGAAATGGCCCGCCAGAAAGGCCGCGACGATCTGCTGGTNCACCACGAACGGGCNACNNTGCCGGGGCGCAGCTATCCCAANGGGGCNCATGTGTCNGANGTGGTGATCGACCCNGAAACAGGCGTTGTGACCGTNGACCGCTATACGGTGGTGGATGATTTCGGCAATCTGATNAACCCGATGCTGGCCGAAGGTCAGGTGCATGGCGGGGTGGTGCAAGGCATCGGCCAAGCTATTCAGGAGCATGTGGTCTATGACGAAGACGGCCAGCTGCTGACGGCCTCTTTCATGGATTACGCGATCCCGCGCGCGGCGGATGTGCCGTTCGTGTCCTTCAACTCCGAACCCGTGCCATCTACGGCGAACCTGATGGGGATGAAGGGCTGTGGCGAGGCGGGGACCGTGGGCGCATTGGCGGCCGTGTCGAACGCGGTACAGGATGCCCTGTGGGAGCGTGGCGTGCGTCAGGCCGACATGCCGTTCACACCGCATAAAGTCTGGGCCTTGCTGAACGACAGCGCCATCGCGGCGGAGTGAGCTTGGCTTGTCTCGGGGCGCGTCACCCGCCCCGAGGCAGTGCTTTAGCCCGTGATCTTCATCACGATGCAGGTGGTTGAACCGGTGGCATACAGCTTGCCATCCTCGACCCCGCGAATTTCGCCGTGCGCGACACCGGTAGAACGACCCACGTGATCGGTCGTGCCGATGCAGTCGATCTGCATGCCCAAGGGGATCGAACGCAGAATGTTAATCTTGTATTCTAGGGTCGTATAAACCGACCCGCGCGGGACTTTGGTCATCACGGCGCAGGCCATCGCGGAATCGAGCAAGGTGCCGTACCAGCCCCCATGCACGGTCCCCATCGGGTTGGTCACGTTGAACTCGGGCGTGCCGCGAAATACCGCACGGCCCTCGGACACGTCATGCAGCGCATAGCCCAAGGTGCCGCCAATGGGCGGGCCGGGGTTGGTGCCGTCCAGGATCTTCTGCATGAATTCCAACCCGCTGAGGGAGAGCGCTTCGGATTGGCTCAGCAAATCTTCGGGTGTTTCGGCGAGGCGTGGCATAAAAAATCTCCGGCAGTTGAATGCCGGAGAAGACTGTTCTGTTCTTGACCCAAGGGCAAGTTGTGCGGTGGTTTTACGCCACGTCGGACAGCGATGTTTGCGCCGTCACCCCAAGGGCACGACAGACGGCGCGGGTCAGCTCGGGCCGGTTGAGCGTGTAGAAATGCAGGTTCTCGACACCTTCCGACACCAGCTCGCTGCACATTTCGGTGCATAGCGCGGTGGAAAGCAGATCGTGGCGGTCATCGCGGATCGCGGCGGCATAGGCTTCGTCCAGTGCTGCTGGCACGCTGGCCCCGCAGCGGGTGGCAAAGTTGCGCGCCGATTTCCAGTTTGTCACCGGCATGATGCCCGGGGTGATCGTCTTGGTGATCCCCGCCGCGGCACAGGCGTCGCGGAAGCGCAGGAATGTTTCGGTCTCGAAGAAGAACTGGGTGATCGCCTCGTCCGCGCCGGCGTCGAATTTGCGTTTCAGCCATTCGACGTTCTGCGCCTGATCGTGGGATTCAGGGTGCGGTTCGGGGTAGGCCCCGACGCGCAGGGTGAACTTGCCGGTCTTTGCCAGCGCCTCGATCAGCTCGACACTGTCGGCAAAGCCGTCCGCGTGGGGCGTAAAGGTCGGTGCACCGTTTTCGGGATCCCCGCGCAGGGCGACAATATCGGTCACGCCGATCTCGGCAAAGCTGTCGGCGACCTCAAGCGTTTCGGCCTTACTGGCCCCCACACAGGTCAGATGCGCGGCAACCGGCAGGCCAGAGGTGCGGCGCAGCACATGCGCAGAATCATGGGTCAGGTCGCGGGTAGACCCGCCCGCGCCGTAGGTCACAGAAAAGAAACGTGGGGCCAGCGGTGCCAGGGCCTGCGCCGTGTCCCAAAGACGGAACGACGCGTCCACGGATTTGGGCGGGAAGACTTCGAATGAAACGGCGGGACTGGTCATTTTTACGATCCTGTTTTTAGCTTTCATCTCTTGTCGCACAGATGCGGTTGTGAAACAAACTCATAACTTTCATTTTCAACATGAGGAACGCCTCATATGCATATCGAGTTCCGTCACCTGCGCACCATTCAGGCGATTCACGAAGCAGGCGGGCTGGCCCGCGCGGCAGAGACGATGAACATCACCCAATCAGCCCTGTCCCATCAGGTAAAGGGGTTGGAGGATCAGGCCGGCGTGGAGCTATTCGTGCGCCGGTCCAAGCCGCTGAAGCTGTCGCCCGCCGGGTTGCGGCTGCTCAAGCTGGCGCAGCAGGTCTTGCCGCAGCTTGAAGCAGCGCAGGCCGAATTCATGGGCCTGCGCGCGGGCAGCACAGGCCGCATGCATATCGCGATCGAATGTCACGCCTGTTTCGAATGGCTGTTCCCCGTGCTCGAACAATTCCGCAAAAGCTGGCCCGATGTGGATGTCGATATCCGCCCCGGTCTCGCGTTCGACGCCTTGCCTGCCTTGCTGCGCGAAGAGGTCGATTTGGTGGTGTCTTCCGACCCCGAAGAACTGCCGGGCGTGAAATTCGTCGAGCTGTTTGATTACAAGGCGGTCTTTGTCGCCTCCAGCACGCATCCCTTGGCGCAAAAGCCTTTTGTTGAAGCGGCGGATTTCCGGGGCGAGACGCTGATTACATATCCGGTGGAACGGACCCGTCTGGATGTGTTCAGCCAGCTCTTGATCCCCGCCAAGGTCGAACCGCTCGCGATCCGGCAGGTGGAGCTTACGGCGGTGATCCTGCTGCTGGTCGCGTCGAACAGGGGCGTGTCGGTGCTGCCCGATTGGGTCGTGCGCGAGGTGAAATACAGCAATGATTACGTCACCCGTCCGCTGACCGAGAACGGCATCACCCGCAGGCTTTATGCGGCGGTGCGCGAGGATGATCTGGAGAAACCGTTTATGACCAAGCTCCTGGGGTTGGCAGGGGAAGAGGCGCGCAAACTGCAGCGGGCCTGATCGCTGCTGCCCTTAGCGGTGCAGCCGCGGGTCGAGCGCGAAGTCTTCCTGCACCACATCGTCGTAGTGATCGGCTGCCTTTTGGGCGTCAAAGATCAGGTTCCAGCTGTGCCGCGATACCGTTGACGGGATCAGCACAAACAGATGATCGCGCAGCAGCGCGTCGCCAAATCCCTTTTGCCCCGCACCATGGGCACCGGGCACCAGCCAGTTCGGATTGGGGACATCCGCGGCTTGCACCATATGCACCGTCGTCGGGTCGATCACACGGCCCGATGTCAGCACGTGATGCGCGGTGTCCAGCGCCTTGAACCCCTTGTGCACCGCAACCTCGAGGATCGCGGTGGCAGGGTCGAGCGCGGTATAGACCGCCCGCACACCGCTGCTGTTCCAGCGTCCACCGACGCGGTAAGCCCCTTCGCCGCTGTGCCATGTGGGGGCATGCTGCCGTTGATCCAGCCGCCAAAACCGCAGCTCGCCCGTCCCAAGCGGCGGGGGCAAAGGGGTCAAGCGTAGACCCCGTACTCCATCCGGGTGAGCGCGTTTTCAACGGCTTCCGCCCCCGCTGCCGACGACAGCAGGTCAATCGGGCGGCGGTTATCAAGGCCGATGGCAGGGGCCAGCATCCATGCTTCTGCGGCGTCCTGATCGCCCAAGACATCCGTCGCCTGCGCCAGCAGCTCGGCAAAGCGCCACGCGCGGCTGCTTTGTTCGGGGGACAGCCGGTCCTTGCCCTTGTCGGCTTTCTTGCGCTGAAGCGTGCGCAGGCTCATCCCGATCGCCTTGTTCAGCGCATCGCCCGAGGACAACACCGACACGGTATCGACCAGATGCAGCAGCGCTTTGGAGGAGATGCCTTTGACGATCACATCATGCGCATCAAGCGAGTTGCGCACCGTCTGGTTGATCACCTTGCGGCCGCCCAGCAGATGGAACGCACGCACAGCGTCATCTGCATCCACGTCGATCAGGGGGATTGCACTGCTGTCGGATTGAAAGGCCGTCGCACCCATGGCTGAACTCCTTTTCGTCATGTGTCGTAAAATATATGACACGTGACGCGGTGTTTTTCAAGGGGGCGGGGGGCTCGCATTCATGCGAAGAAGGGCAGGGGCGCGGACGCCCCCGCCGGTAGGGTGTTAGCCAACCTTGACGATGGCCTTGCCTTGGTTGCCACCGGTCAACAGGTCCATNAACGCTTGTGGCGCGTTTTCCAGNCCCTCGGTAATGTCCTCTTTCACCGCAATGGTGCCGTCGGCGACCTTGGGGGCNACTTCCTTGAGGAANTTGGGGAAGTTGTTCCAGTGGTTCGAGATGATGAAGCCGTTCACGCTGAGGAAGTTCACAAGGATCGTGCGCCANANNTTCGGCGCGGTCAGCGCCTCTTCGGCGGCACCGGCACCCAGACCACCGGCGTTATACCATGCGATCATACCGCAGATCGGGATACGCCCATGCGGGTTCATCATCGGGATCACGGCCTCAAGCACTTTGCCACCGACGTTTTCAAAATAGATGTCGATCCCCTTGGGGCAGGCGTCTTTCAACGCGGCGCGCAGGGATTTNGCGTCGTCATAGGCGCGGTGGTCGATGCATTCGTCAAAGCCAAAGTGTTCCTTGGCCATGGCGCATTTGTCCGCGCCGCCTGCAATGCCCACGACGCGCAGCCCGTGCGACTTGGCGATCTGGCCGACCATCGACCCGACCGGACCCGTTGCCGCCGCGACGACGAGTGTTTCACCCTCCTTCGGGCGACCATATTCCATCAANCCTTGCCAGCCGGTAAATCCGGGCATGCCCAGAACNCCAAGCGACGTGGTGATCGANACCTGATCCGGATCGACCTTGCGCAGTTGGTTCGCTGGCAGCACGCCATGTGTGGCCCAGCCCAGCATCCCGAACGCATGATCGCCGGGTTTGAAGTCGGGGCTGTTGGAGGCGATGACCTCCCCGACCGAACCGCCCTCCATCGTGCCGCCGACAGGCACCGGNGCCGCATAGGATTTCGCGTCGTCCATGCGGCCACGCATATAGGGGTCAAGCGACATGTATTTCACACGGACCAGCACTTCGCCGTCGCCGGGGGTGGGCACGGGCCCTTCTTCAAGGCGGAAGTTATCGGCGGTCGGGGCCCCGTCAGGGCGCGACGCAAGCACAATTCGTTTCATCTGGTCGGACATTTTGCTTTCCTCCTTAGCAATGTTTCTGGCACGTTATATGGAAATCGAAGGCAAGCAAGGCAACCGCGCGCGCCACGTTGCGTCAGATGCCGCTGCCCCCTTGGCAAATGCGGCATGGGGGCTTATACGCACGGCCTGATCCATCAAAGGACACGGAAATATGGTTGGCAGTGCAAATCTAAACATCATGATCAAGGCGGCCCGCCGGGCGGGGCGCGGGTTGGTCAAGGATTTCCGTGAGGTCGAGAACCTTCAGGTGTCCATGAAGGGGGCCGGCGACTTTGTCAGCCGCGCCGATATTCAGGCGGAAAANACGCTCAAGGCCGAGCTGATGGGCGCACGCCCGACCTATGGCTGGCTGGCCGAAGAGGGTGGCGAGGAAGAGGGCCAAGACCCCACACGCCGCTGGATCGTCGATCCGCTGGACGGGACAACNAACTTTTTGCACGGTCTGCCCCATTGGGCGGTNTCCATCGCGCTGGAGCATAAAGGCCAGATCGTCGCGGGCGTCGTCTTTGATCCCGCCAAGGACGAGATGTTCTTTGCCGAAAAAGGCACGGGNGCCTGGATGAACGAAGGCCGTTTGCGNGTCTCGGGCCGTTCGCGGATGATTGAATCGGTTTTTGCCACCGGTCTGCCCTTTGGCGGTCGCGGAGATTTGCCGGACACCCTGCGTGATCTGGGCCGCATCTTGCCGGTTTGCGCCGGTGTGCGTCGCTGGGGCTCTGCCGCGCTGGATCTGGCCTATGTGGCCGCNGGTCGCTATGATGGCTANTGGGAGCGCCGGTTGAACAAATGGGATCTGGCGGCGGGCATGTTGATCGTGCGCGAAGCAGGCGGCATGGTCGAGCCNCTGAACCCCGANGGCAACATTCTGGACGATGGTGAAATCGTCTGCGCCAATGAGGCGCTGTTCAGCGGATTTTCAAAAATCGCACGCGGGTGATCCTGTGGCCGAGGGCNGGATGCCTTCGGCGAGGATTTAAACCATTTGGAAGCGCCCGTCGGCTATTTGTCTGACGGGTGGTTGATACCGTCGGTGTAGGGGATCGGTTCCTGTGTCCAGGGCGCGGCCCCGTCGATACACCCCAGATTGACGCCGCATTGCGCGGGGTCTGAACGACGCTGGTGGTACATGTAGATGCCACAGATCTTGCAGAAGTAATGTTTCGCCGTATGGGTGCCCCAGGTGTAGAGCGTCAGATGCTCGGCCCCTTTGGTCACCTTGAGCGTGCTGGTGAGCGCCGTCACCGCGGGTGCCGCGCGGCGGCGGCAAAAGGAACAGGTGCAGCGTGTGGCCGAAGAGAGCCCCTCTGGCAGGGTGGCGGTCAGGGTGACGCTGCCGCAGTGACAGGTCGCGCTATGGGTGCTGGCGGTCATTTTCGTTTCACTTTCGGGATACGGCTGGCGGAGGTGGGGTAGGTCGCTTGCGGGTGCGGCGGGTGGCCGTCTGTGGCCGACCAGAAGCGCGGCCCGCCCAAGCGCAGCCACAGTGGAATGGTCAGCACCATGCCTACGATAAACCCGCCCGCGTGCGCCCAATAGGCGACGCCGCCCACGGTCGGGTCCGCCCCGACGCCACCGATAAACTGCATCCCCAGCCACAAGCCCAGCATGATCCATGCGGGGATCGGAAAGATGCGGAAGAACACGATAAAGATGATCAGGATGTCGACCTTGGCTTTGGGGTAAAGCAACAGATAGCCGCCCATCACCCCCGCAATGGCGCCCGATGCCCCGACTGTCGGGACCGGCGAATAGGGGGCAGAGATCACATGAGCCAGCGCCGACAGCAGCCCGCAGGCGAGATAGAACAGCAGATAGGCACCGTGGCCCATCTCGTCTTCTATATTGTCGCCAAAGATGTAGAGAAACAGCATGTTACCCGCGAGATGCATCCAGCCGCCATGCAGGAACATCGAGGTGAGGATGCCGGTATAGCCATCCCCCGTGGTGACGCGGCCGGGGATGAGCGCCCAGTCGAAGAAGAAGATATTGAGCGCGCGGTCGTCGCTGAACAGCCCGACATAGCTGAGGAAAACGCCGATATTCACCGCCATCAGCAGATAGGTGACATAGGGCGTGCGGCCGGACGGGTTGTGATCGCGAATGGGGAACATGGGCTGACCCTTAGCCATTGCGCGGGTGCGGTCAAGGGCGGGCGTCGGAACGCCCGCCCATGTGGCAGATCAGCCGGCAGCCCCCAACAGCTGCGCGTTCCCGCCAGAGGCGGTGGTGTCGACGCAGACATGGCGTTCGGCGCGGACGCGGGCGGTATCGGGAAGCCCGCGCAGCAGCGGGATGATCGGCCCGTCGCGTTCAGACAGGGCTTGTTCCAGTTTGCGCGCGGTCGCCTCGTCTCCCCACCAGAGCACACCACCGTAGGCTGGCCCGTCGGTCAGCGCGGTCGCGTCGATGCTGCCTGACAGCTCCACCGCGTTCCCACCAAGGGCCGTGACCGCGCGAGCTTGCTCGGCTGCGGTGTCCTTGCCCGGCCCCATGCACAAGAGCGCGGGACGCGGCAGGGTGCTGAGCCGGTTGGATTCGCCCGTGGGCCCCGGCAGCGTGATGGTTTCAAGGAAGGCCCCACTGTGGCCGGGCAGCTTGGGCAGGTCTTTCTGCGTGCTGTCCCATGTGTCCTCCACCACCTTGAGGTCAGGTGCGCTGAAACGGGGGAGGTAGTTCGGACCGCCCGCTTTCGGACCTGTACCCGACAGGCCTTCGCCGCCGAAGGGCTGGCTGCCGACGATCGCGCCGATCTGGTTGCGGTTGACGTATATGTTGCCCGCCTCGATCCGTTCCGAGACATGCTGCACCCGGTCATCGATGCGGGTGTGCAGCCCGAAGGTCAGCCCGTAGCCCGTGGCATTGATCGCGTCGATGACCTTGTCGAGTTCGGTCGCCTTGAACGTGGCGATGTGCAGGACGGGGCCGAAAATCTCGCGTTCCAGATCAGCGATCCCGTTCACGCGGATCATTGTCGGCGCGATGAAAGTGCCGACGGTGGGGGCGGTCAGCTCGGCGATGATCCGGCCCTCGGCGCGGGCGGTCTCGATATGCTCGGCGATGCCTTTTTGCGCGGTCTCGTCGATCACGGGGCCCACGTCGGTCGAGATGTCCCAAGGGTTGCCCATGACCAGCGCGTCCATCGCGCCTTCCAGCATCTCGATCACATCTTCGGCGATGTCTTCCTGGATATAGAGGCAGCGCAAGGCAGAGCAACGTTGCCCGGCAGATTGGAACGCGCTTTCGACAACCGATTGCACGGCCTGTTCGGGCAGGGCGGTGCTGTCGACGATCATGGCGTTCAGCCCCCCCGTTTCCGCGATCAGGATCGCACCGGGGTCACAATGTTCAGCCATCGCGGACCGGATGCGCAGCGCTGTGGCGGTAGATCCGGTGAAGGCCACGCCGTTGATCCGGTTGTCCGAGGTCAGCGCCGCGCCGACCTCGCCACCGCCGGGTAGCAGTTGCAACGCGTGACGCGGCACGCCCGCATCATGCAGCAAGGTCACGGCAAGGAAGGCGATCAGCGGGGTCTGTTCCGCCGGCTTGGCCAGCACCGCATTGCCCGCAGCNAGTGCCGCGCTGACCTGCCCGCAGAAAATCGCCAGCGGGAAGTTCCACGGCGAGATGCAGGTGAAAATGCCAGCGGGGGGCGTGTTGGTCGCCTGCTGTGCGTAGTAGCGCAGGAAATCCACCGCCTCGCGCAGTTCTGCCACGCAGTCGGGCAGGCCTTTGCCGGCCTCGCGCGACAGCAGGGCGAAAATCTCGCCGTAGTGCGATTCCAGCATATCGGCTGCGCGCAACAGGACCTCGCGGCGTTCNTCTAGCGGGGCGTCCCAGACGGCGGCATTGTCCAACGCTTTGGCGACNTCAGCCTCGGACGCGTTGCGCACGGTGCCGGGGCTGCGGCCAGAGGCNGCAGGGTTCATCAGGCGTGCCGATTTCTTGGGCTTNGCCTCGCCGTTCAACAGNGGCACGGCGGCCCAACGGTGGGCTTTCCACGGCGCGCGGGCGGATTCGATCACNTCCAGCGTCGGNGTATGCATCAGATCGAACCCCATCGAGTTCACGCGCGCNGGGGCATAAAGCTCGGGCCCGGTGGGGATGTGCAAACCGCTTTCCGCGAGGCTGTCGAAGGGGTCGGCAGCGACGACCTCGGGGGCGACGTCTTCGTCGACGATCTGGTTCACAAAGCTTGAGTTCGCGCCGTTTTCCAACAGGCGTCGCACAAGATAGGCCAGCAGATCGGCATGTGCGCCCACGGGGGCGTAGACGCGACAATGGGTGCCGTGNTTGTCCATCACGATGTTATGAAGGGTTTCGCCCATGCCGTGCAGACGTTGGAATTCGAACTTCTCTTTATCCTCGGCCATATGCAGTACGGCGGCGACCGTATGCGCGTTATGNGTGGCGAACTGCGGATAGATCCGGTCGGTCATGTTCAGCAGTTTGCGCGCGTTGGCGATATAGGACACATCGGTCGCNGCTTTTTGGGTGAAGACGGGGAAGCCNTCGACACCTTTGACCTGNGCGCGTTTGATCTCGGTGTCCCAGTAGGCNCCTTTCACCAAGCGGACCATNANNTTGCGGTCGTGGCGGATCGCCATGTCATACAGCGCATCGATCACCACACCAGCGCGGGGGCCATAGGCCTGCACCACGATGCCGAAACCGTCCCAACCNGACAGCGCAGGTTCGGAGAGCACCTTTTCGATCACATCCAGCGACAGGCCCAGACGGTCGGCTTCCTCGGCGTCGACGTTCAGCCCCATGCCGGCGGATTTCGCCAGCAAGGCAAGCGCCCNCAGACGCGGCACCAGATCACGCATGACGGATGCTTCNTGCGCGACCTCATAGCGCGGATGCAGGGCCGACAGCTTGACCGAGATGCCGGGGTTCTTGCGGCTGTCCTTGTGCACGCAGGCCGTCGCGATGGCAGAGATCGCNCGGCTGTAGCTCAGGTGATAGCGTTTGGCATCGCTTTCGGTGCGCGCGGCTTCGCCCAACATGTCATAGCTATAGGTATAGCCCTTCTTCTCCATGCCCTTNGCGCGTTCCATCGCGGCGTTGATGTTCTCGCCCAGAACAAACTGGCGGCCCATTTCCTTCATCGCNCGGCTGACGGCGGTGCGGATCACCGGTTCGCCCAGACGTTTGATGGCTGCGCGCAGGTGGCGCACNGGGCCGGGNTGGTCATCGTCCAGCACGCGGCCGGTCAGCATCAGNGCCCATGTGGACGCNTTCACCANCGGCGAGGTGGAGTGCCCCATATGCCGGCCCCAGTCAGAGGGCGCGATCTTGTCCTCGATCAGCGCGTCGATGGTCTCGGCGTCGGGCACACGCAGCAGCGCTTCGGCAAGGCACATCAGCGCGACNCCTTCGTCGGTGGACAGACCGTATTCGGCCAGAAACACTTCCATGATACCGGGGGAGGTATGGCCGCGGATATCGCGCACGATCTGTGCCGCGTCTTGCGTGATCTTGACCCGTTCCTCTGGCGACAGATGCGCATTGCGCACCAGTTCACGCAAGACGTTGTCCTGGTCGGTGTAGGTGCCTGCGTCAATCTGGTGGCGCAAAATAGGGGAAGAATCGCGTGCCATGAGGTACTCCAACTGATAATTGCGCTAGAATAGCTCGGGAATAGTAGTATTAGTTCCTGATTCCGGCCAGTTTGGTGGGTAAACCGCTTTATTATTGGGCCTCTTGCGTGACAAACGACGACTTTAAAATGGACCGCTTCGATGCGGCGATTCTGACGGTACTGGCCGAAGACGGGCGCATCAGCATCACTGACCTCGCCAAACGGATCGGGCTGTCCAAATCCCCCACCCAAGCGCGGCTGCGGCGGCTTGAGGATAGCGGCGTCATTCTGGGCTATCGCGCCCTGCTGGACCCGATCCGTCTNGGGCTGGATCACGTGGCTTTCGTAGAGGTCCGTTTGGAAGACACCCGCGAGGTCGCCCTGCGCGCCTTTAACGAGGCCGTGTCCCGTGTGCCTGAAATTGAACAGGCCCATATGATCGCAGGGAACTTTGATTACCTGCTTAAGGTGCGCACCCGTGACATGGCNGCCTACCGTCGTTTTCTGGGCGAAACGGTGACCACGCTGCCCTATGTCGCCAACACCTCTACCTATGTGGCGATGGAAGCGGTCAAGGAAATCATGCTCGCGGACATGGCGTAAGCCGCGAAGGCGCAAGGGGGCCAATCGCGATTTTGATGCCNGCTGCCCTGCATCTGACCATTTACACCGCCCGCAACCTAGCTATTGTGCGCGGCACTGCGGGCGTGATGGAATGGTAGACATACCAGACTTAAAATCTGTTGGGCCTTGTGCCCGTGTGGGTTCGAGTCCCACCGCCCGCACCACTCATCCCNCCNCTTAAATCCAGTCTCCGAAAAGCGTGACAGGCCGGTTATCATGGCATTGTCGTTGCTCTTGGCTGTGCATATGGTAGCGGATGCGAANCAAATGGGGGATATCGGGTGGACGACGAAACGAACATGNGCGCGATCATTCAGGANCATGAGGCCTATCTGGCCGGTGCGCATGATTTCCAGTCAGATATCGAAATGCTCGCGGCAAGCGAAACTGTGGGGACGTTGCTGGAAACGGTAATGCTGGCGACGGATATGCGCTTTGCTGCTGTGGCGCGGGTGACGACCGATCGCTGGGTCGCCTGTCGCACGGTGGACGAGGTGAACTTTGGCTTGTCCGAAGGCGACGAGATCGGGATCGACCAGACCTTCTGCCAATCGGTGCGCGAGACCTCTGAAAAAGTGATGTTCAACGATGTCGCCACGGATGATGTCTATCGTAACCATCCGATTGCCGCGCAATTCGGCATCGTCAGCTATGCCTCCATCCCGATCTTCCGCAGCAACGGGTCGTTCTTTGGCACTCTCTGCGCGATTGATACCGAACCGCGCGACGTCAAACACCCCCGCGTTGTGGCCATGCTCGAGATGTTTGCCGATATCATCGGCCGCAGTCTGGAAACCGAAGAACGGCTTGAGGCGCAGGAGCGACTGGTAGAGCACGAACGCCAGATGGCCGCCGTGCAAGAGGAGTTCGTCGCCGTCTTGGGCCACGACCTGCACAATTCGGTCGCCGCGCTGAACGCAGGTGTGCGCCAGCTCGACAAGGAGCCGCTGTCAGACAAGGCGCGGAAAATTCTGCCGCTGATGGGGACCTCTATCCACCGGATGAGCGAGCTTATCGACAATATCATGCTGCACGCAAAATCGCGGTTGGGCGGCGGTATCCGCATCTCGGCCACGCCGGACGCGGGGCTGGAGGATGCGTTGAACCACGTGGTCGAAGAGGTGCGCGCCGCAGCGCCCGATCACAAGATCACCGTCGATCTGGACTTTGACCGCCCCGTCAGCTGCGACGCCGCGCGCGTGGCGCAGGCGGTGTCGAATCTGCTATCGAACGCGGTGCGCTATGCAGATGACGGCAGCGAGGTCACGGTGCGTGGGCGCGTCAGCGAGGCGGAGGCCGTGATCTCTGTCGCCAACCGCGGCACGCCGATCCCCGAAAGCCTGAAGCAAAAGCTGTTCCAACCCTACCAACGTGGCGACCAGACCAAGGGCGAGGGGCTGGGGCTTGGCCTGCATATCGCATCTTCCATCGCGGTGGCGCATAGCGGTCAGATCGATGTGACCTGCGATGACGGTCTTACCACATTTGCGTTCCGTTTGCCGTTGCTGGCGGCCTGAACGCCGTTCAGGGTTCTCTGGTGGGACTAAATCAAAGGCCAGCGCGGTGCGCTGGCCTTTGATCGTTTTCGGTGTGGTCAGACGGCGGAGCCTTGGCAGATCAGCTGCGCCCGCCTGCGAATTTTTCGGCCCATTCGTCGCGCTGGTCGTCGGTGATTTTCGCGAACAGCACCTCTGGCACCTCGAAGGTGTGACCGGGGGCCAGTTGGGCCAAGGCGGCAGGCACATCATCGGGCCATGCGGCGTTTTCAACCTTCATACTGTCAAGCATGTTGGCGGCGGCCGTCGGGATGAACGGCGCAGACAAGACCGCGTACAGCGGGATCAGGTTCAGCGCCAAACGCACCTGCGCCGCGGCTTTGTCGGGGTCTGTCTTGAAGGTCGTCCAAGGGGCCTGTGCTTGCAGGTATTCGTTCCCTGCAGCCCAGATCGCCCGCAGTTCGGCGGCGGATTTGCGGACTTCCATCGCCTCCATCGCGGTTTGATAGCGGGCTACCCGTTCAGTCAGATCCGCGATCAGCGCGTGTTCTTCAGGCCCGTATTCGCCCGCCGCTGGCACGTCTTCGCTGAATTTCGAGCGGCAGAATTTGGTGATGCGGCTGATAAAGTTGCCCAAGACATCCGCCAGATCCTTGTTCACGGAGGACTGGAAATTCTCCCACGTGAACTCCGCATCCGAGGTTTCGGGTGCATGGGACAGCAGCCACCAGCGCCAGTAGTCCGCCGGCAGGATTTCAAGCGCCTGATCCATGAACACCCCACGCCCGCGCGAGGTCGAGAACTGGCCGCCGTCATAGTTCAGATAGTTGAACGATTTGATGTAGTCGACCAACTTCCACGGCTCTTGTGAGCCCATGATCGTTGCAGGAAAGCTGAGCGTGTGGAAGGGGACGTTGTCCTTGCCCATGAACTGGGTATAGCGCACATCGTCGGCGCCTTTGTCGGTGCGCCACCAGCTTTCCCAATCCGATCCCTTGCCCGCATCGACCCATTCCTGCGCGCAGGCGATATATTCGATGGGGGCGTCGAACCAGACATAAAAGACCTTGCCCTCCATCCCCGGCCAATCGGCGTCGCCGCGTTTGACAGGCACACCCCAGTCCAGATCGCGCGTGATACCACGGTCCTGCAGCCCGTCACCGTCATGCAGCCATTTCTTCGCGATAGANGTGGTCAGCACGGGCCAGTCGGCCTTGCTGTTGATCCATTCGTCCAGCTTGTCCTTCATCTGCGATTGACGCAGGAACAGATGCTTGGTCGCGCGCATCTCGAGGTCGGTAGCACCGGAAACGGTNGATCGCGGGTTGATCAGNTCTTCGGGGTCTAGCTGTTTGGTGCANTTGTCACATTGGTCGCCGCGGGCATCCTCGAACCCGCAGTTGGGGCAGGTGCCTTCGACATAGCGGTCGGGCAGGAACCGCCCGTCGGTCTCGGANTAGATCTGGCGCTGTTCCACTTCCTCNATCAGGCCCTGATCATAAAGCGCTGCGGCAAAATGTTGGGTCAGCGCCTTGTTCTGCGCACTGGAGGACCGGCCAAAGTGATCGAAGGACAGGCCAAACCCTTCCGCGATNCGNGCCTGAACCTCGTGCATCTCGGCGCAGTATTCCGCCACCGGTTTACCTGCTTTGGCAGCAGCCAGTTCAGCGGGCGTNCCATGNTCATCCGTCGCGCAGAGAAACAACACCTCCTGGCCGCGCCCGCGCTGATAGCGGGCGTATAGATCGGCGGGCANNTGGCTGCCCACNAGGTTGCCCAGATGTTTGATCCCGTTGATGTACGGAATGGCGGAGGTGATAAGGTGGCGCGTCATGACTTGGACCCCGAAACTGCTTTTGCACGTCTCTAGCGCAGCGGCGGGGCAAGGGCTAGGGGGCGTCGCGTTCGCGGCTGCGGCGCATCAGNCGGCCAATGGTAAANGATGTGCGCGGCGCATAGACATAGGGGGTGCGTTTTGTCGCCGTAGGGCGGGCGCGCATCCGCGTCAGCCCAAAAAGCACCAGCACCCCGTGCCCGACCGAGATCATGGTAAACAGCGCCGCGGGGCCAAAGCCNTCGATCAGCACCGAGGCGATGTAGGGCGCAAAGATCGCCCCGACCGCGAACCAGAACATCAGCGCCGCCGAAAGCTCTACCCGTTCCGAGCTGCTGGCAAAGTCATGGGCGTGGGACGCCGCNACNGAATAGATCGGAAAGGTCGTGAGGCCAAAGAAGGTCGCGGCAAGAAAGATCGCCTGCGTGCCCATGCCCGCCGACATCACGGTGACCGCACAGCTAAGCATTGATGCAGCCGACAGCCAGATCAGCACCCAGCGGCGGTCGAATTTATCGGCCAGCCAGCCGACGGGGAACTGTGCCAGCGCGCCTCCNAGCACGAAAGCCGACAGGAACCATGCGATCTGACCTGCGGTCAGCCCGACCTCTTGCCCNTAGATCGGCCCGACCATCCGGAAGGACGCGCTGGACAGGGCTGCGACAACCACGGCGGCGACGGCCAGCGGGGANCNATCAATCGCGAGCTTGGGGCGCAGCCGCCCTTTTTCGGGGGTTTCGGGTTGGGGCAGGCGGGTCAGCACCAGCGGGATCAGCGCGGCACAGCACAGGATCGCCAACAGGTTGTAGGACACATAGGATGCAGGCGCGAGCACGCCGATGATCATCTGCGCTGCCAATGACCCGCTGGTATCNACCACACGGTAGGCCCCCATGGTGCGGCCCCGCGTCTCGTTCGTGACCTTGGCCTGCAACCATGCTTCGACCACCGTATANCATCCGGCGACGCAGAACCCNGACGCGACCCGCATGAGCGCCCAGGCATANGGATCCAGCACCATCATATGCGACANCAGCCCGATCGCNCCCGCNGCGGTAAAGGCGGCNAAGGCGCGGCTGTGCCCGACGGTGCCCAANAGGCGCGGCGCGCCCCAGCAGCCNANNAAAAAGCCGACGAAATGCGCCGAGCCCAAAAGGCCGATCTGCTGGTTTGTGAACCCCAGTTGCGTGCCCGACANCACGTCCAACGGCCCCACACCGCCNGACGACAGNTGCAGCAGAATNANNGAAAGAAACAGGGCGGCGAAGGAAATGAGAAGGCGCATATCGTGGTACTCTGTGCCCATTTTCGGGCAAGACCAATGGCCAAAGCGACAGTCACGCGAAAATTTTTACCCTTCGGCTTTTGCACGGCACGGNTGCCCGGAAAATGCGCTTGCGGTGACGTGGCGGAACAGAAAGGGTAGGCGCAAATCTAAACGAGGAATTCCAATGCAAAAGAACACGCTGGGTCACACAGGTATCGAAGTGACTGATTTCTGTCTGGGCTCAATGACTTGGGGCACGCAAAACACCCCCGAGGAAGGCCATGCGCAGATTGAACGCGCCCTTGATGCGGGGATCAATTTTATCGACACCGCCGAGATGTATCCGGTTAACCCGATCAAGGCGGAAACCATTGGCCGCACTGAAGAGATCATCGGTCAGTGGATCGCCAAGACCGGACGGCGCGACGACTTTGTGCTGGCGACGAAACACTCAGGCGCCGGGGCTCCGGTGCGTGACGGCGCGGGGATTTCGCCCGATACGATCCGCAGCACGCTTGAAGGATCGCTGAAGCGGCTCAACACCGATTATGTTGACCTCTACCAGTTCCACTGGCCCAATCGCGGCAGCTACATGTTCCGCAAGAACTGGGAGTATGACCCCTCGTCGCAGAACCGTGCCGAGACGATGGCGCATATGGAGGACTGCCTTGGCGCGCTGCAAGACGAGGTGACCCGCGGCACCATCCGNGCNTTCGGGTTGAGCAACGAAAGCGCTTGGGGGCTGACNCAATGGGTGAATGCCGCCGAACGCACGGGCGGCCCNCGTGCCGTTTCNGTCCAGAACGAATATTCGCTGCTGGCNCGCATCGCCGATACCGACGTGGCCGAAACGTGCCACAACGAAGATATCGGGATGCTGTCGTANTCTCCGCTGGCGGCGGGGCTGCTGACCGGCAAATACCAGAATGGCGCGNTGCCCGAAGGNTCGCGCATGGCGATCAACGGGGATCTGGGCGGGCGCAANACGGANCGCGTGTTCGATGCGGTNGANGCCTATTTGCAGATCGCGCAGAAACACGGGCTGGATCCGGTGCAGATGTCCNTGGCCTTCACGCGCCAGCGGCCCTTCATGACCTCGGTGATCTTTGGTGCGACCTCGCTTGACCAGCTCGAGGTTATCCTCGGCGGGATCGACCTGCATCTGGATGACGAGGTGATGGCAGATCTGGATGCCGCGCATAAAGCGCATCCGATGCCGTTCTGACCCTTCAAACGCCACGCCGGCCCTGAACCCAAGGAGATTTAGATGCCTCTCACCATGAACAAGGACGTATTCATCACCTGTGCGGTCACGGGGTCGGGGGGCAGTCAGGACCGCAGCCCCCATGTGCCACGGTCGCCCGCACAGATCGCCGACAGCGCGATTGCGGCGGCCAAGGCGGGGGCTGCGGTGGTGCATTGCCACGTACGCGACCCCGAGACAGGCGCGCCGAGCCGTCGGCTTGATCTGTACCGCGAGGTGACGCAGCGCATCCGCGAGGCAGAGGTGGACGTGATCCTGAACCTCACAGCGGGGATGGGCGGCGACATCGTCTTTGGCTCGACCGAGCAGCCGCTGCCCCCTGCGGCCGGGACCGATATGATCGGCGCGGCGGAACGGGTGCAGCATATTAAGGAATGCCTGCCCGAGATTTGCACCCTTGATTGCGGCACGATGAACTTTGCCGAAGCCGATTACGTTATGACCAACACCCCTGGTATGCTGACCGCCATGGGTCGGATGATGACCGAGCTTGGCGTGAAGCCCGAGATCGAGGCCTTTGATACGGGCCATCTGTGGTACGCCAAGCAGCTGGTCAAGGACGGTGTGCTCGACGGCCCTGCGTTGGTGCAACTGTGCATGGGCGTGCCCTGGGGCGCGCCTGATGATCTGAACACCTTTATGGCGATGGTGAACAACGTGCCGGACGATTGGACCTTCAGCGCTTTCGGGCTGGGGCGTCACCAGATGGCCTATGTCGCCGCCAGCGTTTTGGCGGGGGGCAATGTGCGTGTGGGGCTCGAGGATAACCTCTGGCTCGACAAGGGCGTTCTGGCGGAAAACTGGCAGCTGGTCGAACGCGCCGGAACGATCATAGAGAATATGGGCGCACGGGTCATCGGCCCGGCACAGGTGCGCGAACAGCTTGGCCTGACCAAACGGGCCGCCGCATGAAGCGCGCGCTGCTGGCGCTGGCGCTTCTGGCCGGATGCGCGGCTCAGGCCCCTGATACCGCGCAGGGCCTGCGGGACAGCAAGGCGCTAATCGGTGCCACCAGCCGCTATGATGCGGCGCGCTTCAAAGGGCCGTGGCTGGTCCGCGACAGCTTTGGCGACGGCGTGGCGCAGGTGGCCTTGGTCGAGACGACGAAGGGCCCTGCGTTCCAGCTGTGCACACAGGTCGGTTGTGGCGACGGCGGGACGCTGTGGTTGGCGCAGCAGCAGGGGCAGGGGCGCTATGCGCTCTCGCGCCCCGATGGCTGCACGCGCACGCTTTGGGTGCTTTGGGTCGACGAAGGGTTCCGCACCGCGGTGGTCGGCAATCCCGCTGGCGACTTTGGCTGGATCCTTGACCGCAGCGCCAGCGGCGGCGCGGACCGGATCGCGGCAGCGCGCGAGATATTGGACTTTAACGGCTATGACACGGACCAGCTGAGGATACGACAATGACCAAAATCGCAGCAATCATCGGCGGTGGTGTAATCGGCGGCGGATGGGCCGCGCGNTTTGCGCTNAATGGCTGGCAGGTACAGGTGTTCGACCCCGACCCGCAGGCCGAACGCAAGATCGCCGANGTNCTGGCAAANGCCCGCCGCTCCATGCCCGGTCTGACCGATGTCGCCCTGCCCGCCGAAGGGGGGCTCCGGTTTTGCACCAGCATCGCCGAGGCGGTGGAGGGGGCCGTGTGGATACAGGAAAGCGTGCCCGAACGGCTTGAGGTCAAACACAGCACGCTCGCCGAAATTCAGGCCACCTGTGATGCACAGGCGGTGATCGGATCATCGACATCGGGGTTCAAACCGTCAGAACTGCGCGCGGGCAGCACGCGCCCCGATCAGATCATGGTCGCCCATCCCTTCAATCCCGTCTACCTTTTGCCGCTGGTCGAGCTGGTCCCGGCCGAGGGACAGGACGGCCCGCTGGTAGACCGCGCCAAGGAACTGCTGACGGGGNTTGGGATGTACCCGCTGCATCTGCGCAAAGAGATCGACGCCCATGTGGCCGACCGTCTGCTCGAAGCTGTCTGGCGCGAGTCGCTCTGGCTGGTCAAGGACGGCATCGCCACCACGGAAGANATCGACGACGCCATCCGCTATGGCTTTGGCATCCGGTGGGCGCAGATGGGCCTGTTCGAGACGTATCGCGTTGCCGGTGGCGAAGCGGGGATGAAGCATTTCATGTCGCAGTTCGGTCCGGCATTGAAATGGCCCTGGACCAAGCTGATGGATGTGCCCGATTTTGACGAGACCCTTGTNGATCTGATCGCGGGGCAATCGGACGCNCAGTCGGGGGCCTATGGTATCCGCGACCTTGAACGCATCCGCGACAATAATCTGGTCGCGATGATGCGGGCGCTGAAGCAGCAGGATTGGGGCGCAGGACGGTTGATGAAACAGCACGAGGCGGCCTTGCGCGCAGGCACTGTGCTTGAGGCGCGAGCGGCGGATATCGACGATCCGTCCCGGCCGGTGCTCACCGTCCATCGTGCCGTGCCGCTGGACTGGACCGATTACAACGGCCACATGACCGANGCGAAATACCTTCAGGCCTTTGCNGACGCGACCGACCGTTTCATGGAGCTGATCGGCTGCGATGCGGCGTATATTGCCTCGGGCGGGAGCTTTTTCACTGCCGAGACCCATATCCGCCACGTGGACGAAGTGCATGCAGGCGCGGTGATTGACATACGCACCCGCGTGCTGCTGGGGGCGGGCAAGAAAATGCATCTGTGGCACGAGATGTACGAAGGCGACCGGCTGCTTGCCACGGGGGAACACTTNTTGCTGCATGTCAGCCTTGAAACCCGCAAACCCTCTGATCCGTCNNNGNAGATCGCGGCGGCGTTGACGCGCTTTGCCCAAGCCCATGCGGCCTTGCCGATGCCCGAGGGCGTGGGCCGCTNTGTGGGCGCGCCACGGTGATCGGGGTCCGCGNCCATGGCTGACACGCTGCCGGACNTGTGGATNCTNGTGACGCTGGCCGCGGCGGTCTTTCAGACCGGACGGTTCATGCTGCAAAAATACCTCGCGACCGCGACCCTGTCGGCGGCGGGGGCGACGTTCTCGCGGTTTCTGTATTCCGCGCCNTTCATCCTACTGGGGCTNGTGGCCTATCTGGCGCTCAGCGCGNCACCCCTGCCGGCACTTGGGCCGGGGTTCTGGGCNCATGGGTTGGTCGGAGGCACGGCGCAGATCCTTGCGACGGTCTGTGTGGTGNTGCTGTTCAAACAGCGCAACTTTGCCGTGGGCATCACCTTCAAGAAGACCGAAGTCATCCTGACGGTGCTGGTGGGNTGGATNATTCTGGGCGAGGGCGTNAGCGCCACCGGNTTCGNCGCGATTGCCCTTGGCGTGGTCGGGTTGTTGCTGCTGTCCGGCGGGGCAGAGGCCAAGGGGTTTCACCTGCGCGACCTGCGCAATCGCGCCGCGGGGCTGGGGATCGCGTCAGGCGCGCTTTTCGCGGTGTCGGCCGTGTCCTATCGCGGGGCGTCGCTGGCGGTGCAGACCGATCTGCCGGTGCTGCGCGCAGGCGTGACCCTTGCGGCGGTGGTGACGATGCAATCGCTGATCATGGCGGTGTACCTGCGGNTGCGCGAACCGGGGCAGATCCGCGATGTCTGGCGCGCGCGCCGGGTCGCGNTCTGNATCGGGCTGACCTCGATGGGNGGATCGCTGTGCTGGTTCATCGCCTTCACNTTGCAGAACGCGGCCTATGTCAAAGCCCTTGGTCAGGTAGAGCTGATCCTGAGCGTCGCCGCCTCCACCCTGTTCTTCCGCGAGAAAATCAGNCCCCGTGAGGCGGCAGGCATGGCGGTGCTGATCGCGTCGATCCTGATGCTGGTGATGGTCGCCTAGCTTGGCATCGGGCGCCCGCGCAAACGCAGGAACAGGCTTTCTTCGTCGTTATTCTTGAAAAACGGAACCGAGGCGGGCGGGTCAAGCTGCCGCGCGCGGGCCTCGACTTCGGCCAGCACCACCTCGGTGATGAAGGGCATGTCGAATTTGCGCGCNTCCGACAGGGCCACCCATTGCAGATGCGAAAGCTCGTCACAGGCGTCGTCGAAATTGTCCAGATCGGTGGCGATATCCTCGGCATCGACCAGAAAGAAACGCGCGTCAAAGCGGCGCGGACGGCCAGGAGGCGTCAGCGCGCGGAAAACAAATTGCAGNGGGGCCGCGTGGGGCAGNTAGCCGCGCTGTGCAAAGGTCAGCCAATCGGCAGGGGGCGTGCCCTCCCATGCGCCTTTCTGGCCAAGGATCAGGCCGGTCTCTTCCCAAAGCTCGCGGATCGCGGCCACCACCAAGGCATGTGCAAGGCTNCCATCGGCGTCTTCGGCCAGNCGGTTCTNGCAGGTTTCATCNACCATGCTGGCCAGCGGCACCTGCGCATCGCCCAGATCGACNGCGCCGCCCGGAAANACGAATTTATTGGGCATGAAGGCCGCTGTCGCGCCACGTTGCCCCATCAGGATCCGCGGCGCGGTATGCCGGTCGCGGATCACGATCACCGTGGCTGCGTTGCGGATTTTACTTTTATCGATGGTCATCGCCTTGCCCCATATCCTGTTNTTCTAGCGGGGCTTTTGGGGTGCCGGTCAGCTGGTGCTGCCGAACCCGCCCATGCGCTTTGCCCATTGGAAGCCGATCATGGCTCCTTTCAGTCTGGGCAGAAGGTAGAGGGACAATCCGACGCAGCCAACCGAAAAGATTGTAAACAACGTNAGCGGCTCGGGGCGCCAGACCACAAAGGCGATGTGCAGCCCCGGGGCCAGCAGGTGCCCGACAAGCAGGATCGTCAGATAGGCCGGACCATCATCGGCGCGGTGGTGNAACAGTTCTTGGCCGCAGACGGTGCAGGTATCNTTGACCTTCAGATAGCTTTTCAGCATCGGACCGGCCCCGCAGTTGGGGCATTTACGCCGCCAGCCGCGCAGCAGGGACTTCTTCATGCTGCGTTCATCTGTGTCTACGTGAGGCATATTTACAGTCTGGTCAGTCATCTGGGCTTCCTTGTTCCCATCCTACATGCGGCCAAAACGCCGCGAAATAAAGGGATCTCGGGGCAGTTGCGTCGCCATGTCGCAAAGCCCGCGCAGGGGTGCCCAAAACTTTTTCACATTTTTTGCGACGGAATGACGGGCGGCTGTCGTTTGAACCGGTATCGCCACGCTGAAAACGGCGGGCGTTAGATAGATCACCAAAGGAAGAAACAGATGACAAAACGAGCAAATCTTCAGATCGCACTCTTGAGCGGGTTGATCGCATTGGGCGGCACGACACTGGTCGCGCAGAATGCGGATAAGGCAGAGGGCGGCAAGCAAAGCCACTTTGTCCAGTTGGACACCGATATGAACGGTGAANTCNCTGCCGAAGAAATGAAAGCCCACGCCGCGGCACGTTTCGCTGCTGCTGACGCGGATGGCGACGGCTTCCTGACACAGGATGAACTGGCCGCCGCAGCCAAGGCACGCCACGCCGAGCGCAGCCAGCGCATGCTGGAGAAGCTGGACACCGACGGCAACGGGTCGCTTTCCGCGACCGAGCTTGAAGCCATGGGCAAAGGCAAAGGCGACCGGATGGCCAAGCGCCACGACAAGATGATGAAGCGCATGGATGCCAATGAAGACGGNAAGCTGTCGATGGAAGAAATGGCCGGNCGTCANAGCCCCGAGCAGATGATCGAGAAGCTGGACACCGACAAGAACGGATCGCTGAGCGCGGAAGAGTTCGCCAAAGCCCGTATGGGTGGCAAGCATCACGGCAAACGCGGTGGTCATGGCGGCAAGGACGGGCACGGCAAACCCGGCAAACACATGAAGCACGACAAGTCCGATGACGGCGACGCGGCTGCAACGGAATAAGGCAAGCATGCGGGCGCGCTTGAAGGGCGCGCCCGCAAAGGCTACCTCCGGTTTGATGGATATGCACGATACGACCGATGCCGACGGGGTGGATGATCCCGAACGCGCCTTGCTGCACCGCTATGTGCAGGGGGATGCGGCGGCGGCACGGCTGTTGACGCTCCAGTTGACACCGCGCATCTTTGGTCACGCCTTCCGCATTCTGGGCAACGCGGCCGAGGCTGAAGACGTGACGCAAGACGCGCTGATGCGCCTGTGGAAGATCGCTCCGGACTGGCGCGATGGCGAAGCGAAGGTGACCACCTGGCTGTACCGTGTGACCGCCAACCTGTGCACCGACCGCCTGCGCAAACGCGGCCGTGGTGTCCCGCTTGAGGACATCGCGGAACCCACCGATCCGGCGGAGAGCGCCGAGGCTCGGCTGCAGCGCACGGCGCGCGAGGATGCCTTGCAAGCGGCGCTGGACAGATTGCCCGAGCGGCAGCGGCAGGCGGTAGTGCTGCGCCACATAGACGGGTTGGCGAACCCCGAGATCGCGACCATTCTGGATGTCGGGGTCGAAGCGGTTGAAAGCCTGACCGCACGGGGCAAAAGGGCTTTGGCGAAACTTTTGGGCGCAAGACGTGACGCCTTGGGATACGATGATGACAAAACGTGAAACAGAGACGCTAGAGGCGCATTTCGAACAGGCGCGGGCGACCCCGCCGCAGATGCCTGCCGGTATGATGGACCGGCTGATCGCCGATGCGCTGGCGGCACAGCCTGCCCCTGCGATAGGGGGCTGGCGTGGGTTCTGGCGCGCCATCGGCGGCGCACCTGCCTTGGGCGGGCTGATCACGGCAACGGCTGTCGGGTTCTGGATTGGGGTCGCCCCGCCAAGCGGCCTGCCGGATGTCGCGACGCAGATTATCACCGGCGGCGACGATTACATCGTCGCCGATGCGACATCGCTGGACACCTATACGTCAGATCTGACGGCGTTCGGCTGGGACTTGGACGAGGGATAGAAAATGGCAGGCTTTGCATTCAAAAGCACGAAGACACTGCGGTGGGCCTTGGGGCTGTCGCTGGGGGTGAATCTTCTGGTGCTGGGGCTGGTTGCGGGGGCGGTCTATCGCTTTGACGGACCGCATGGTGGCGCGATGCGGCACATGCGCGACTATGGCACGCCCTACGTCATGGCGCTGCCCGAAGAACGCCGCCGCGCCGTCTTTGCCGATGCGCGCAAGGGGCGCGAGGATAAATCCGTCAGCCGTGCCGCACGCCGCGCATTGTATCAAGAGGCGCTGACCACCATCCGCGCAGAGCCCTTCGACCCCGCAGAGGCACGTCGCGTGCTGGACCTGCAACGCGACGCCACGCTGACCGTTCAGCAGACCGTTCAAAACGCGTGGCTGGCCGAGTTGGCTCAGATGTCGGCACCCGAGCGTGCAGCCTATGCCGACCGTGTCGAGGAAATGCTCAAGCGCGGCAAAAAGGGCAAACACGACGGCGCAAAGCCTCCGAAGGCCGGTCAATAGGCTGGCAACTGGCCCAAGCGGTCAGGGCCTGCCGTGCGGGATTGCGCGGCGCGGGCTTGCCAAATGCGCGCCCGGCGCGGTAGGCAAAGCGACCTTAACGAAAGTCGCGCCCCATGCTCCCTGAATTCAACGATCCAAACGAAGTTCTTGCCACCACGCGTGCCTCCTCTGGGCGGCGGGCCATCGGGCTGACGGCGCTTGGGATATTGGGGCTGTTCCTGATCTACGTCGCGTTCACCTCGTCGCCCGGTCTGGGCTGGCAGGTGTTCTTGCTGGCAATGGGGGGGCTGGCGCTTTGGATGGCCGACAAGATGCGCCGCGCAACCGCGGGCGCGATCGAGCTGACCGCCACCGAATTACGCGACAGCGACGGTACGGTGATTGCACGGGTCGAAGACATCATCGGGCTGGATCGCGGCGTGTTTGCGTTCAAGCCGTCTAACGGTTTTCTACTGCGCACCAAGCCGGGTACAGGCGGTGACCGCATCTGGCGTCCGGGCCTGTGGTGGCGGATTGGCCGGCGCATCGGTGTCGGCGGCATGACCCCCGGCAGTCAGACCAAGTTCATGTCCGAGATCATCTCTGCCATGATGGCAGAACGATCCTAAGCAAAAGGCCCGCAGGCAGATCGCCGCGGGCCTTTTCTTTCTGTCGTGATCGTCAGCTTTTACGCTCCGTCCGAGTACAGCACCCAAGGGGCGTAGCGCGGGCGGGTAAAGACGAAGTTCTTCACCTCTTGCACCGGCAGCCCGATGTTGAAGGGCGGGGCAAATGACGTCCATGTCTCGGTGACGGTGATATATTCACCATCCTCCAGTTCCGGGATTTTATCCGTCCAGCCGGTCACATCCGCTTGGGTCGCGTCGCTCAGGCTGCCGCGGGCGCGGGACCAGTGCAGCAGGAAGCGTTTGTTCTTCTGATCGTATTTCGCCGAGGTGATGCGCACTGTCGTTTCACCAGAGGAACGGGTCATATAATCCAGCAGATCCTGAACGCCGTCCATATAGGCAGTGTCCATCGGCAGCGTCTCGCGCGAGATCATATCGCCGATGGTATAGGCCGCTTTCTGGTTGGTGTAATATTCCTGATAGGTTTGGAAGAAGGTAAACATCGCCAGATAGACCCAGAAGACCATGGGCATCATGATCACCGCTTCGATCGAGGCGCTGCCGTCCTGATCACGCAGAAAGCGCGCCAGTACACGGCGTTTGAGATAAGAGATAACCATTAGCTTGGCTCCTGCACAAAGGAGGATACGGCGTACATGCTGCCCTGACCCGCGCCATCAGTTTCGAACTTGAAGCCCATAGCGCTGCCCGGCAGCATCGGATCGAACTTGACGCAGGCCCGCAGCAGCATCAGCTGGTGCTGCGCGCCAAGGGTAAAGCCGCGTTCCTGTTTGACGGGCAGGGATTTGTCCACGCAGTCGGGCGAGGCGTTCATCGCGGCGAAGTTGCGCGGGTTCACCAGCACCATCTCAAGGCGCAGGGTATCCTTACAATCGCCGATATAGCCCACGTTGTCACAGATCATCGTTTTGATCATGTCGTGGGTGATCGTCGTGCGTGTGTTCAGCCGGATATACCGTACTGCCGTTTCCAGCCCGCGGTTCAGGTGGAACTGCCGCAGGGAATAAAGGCTGACCTCGACCGACGCGAGGAACATGCCGAAGATGACCGGGAAGAGGATCACGAACTCGATCAGGACAACTGCGCCATCCTCACCCCGGCGGAACCGGCGCAGCGCTTGTGAAATGCGGGCGATCATTGGGTCAATCTCAACTGGTTGATCTGGCGGGCGATGGCGCGGAAGGCTTCGGACAACTCGACGCCTTCAACGCGGAAGAAGTGGCTGGGCGAAGAGGCGCAATCCTGCATCGCGGGCACGTCCTCGTCATCGACCTCGAACCCGATGGACCAGATCACGATCCGCTTGGCTTTGGCGGCGTCGCAGATATTCGACAGCAAGGTGTTGCCCAGCGATTTGTTGTACTTCTGATAATAGAAGTAGCCCCAGTAGCGCGAGTTTACCTCGCGGCGTAGATACCACCAAAAGTTGTATCTATTCCAGTGAACATACTCGCTATCTTCATTGTAGTACGTATTACTGATGCGGAACGAGTTATCATTCGCGCCATCCGTCATAAGGATCACAGTCTTGAGCGTTTCTGAATCGGTATAGCTCGCGGGGCGGTTGTAGAATTCACGGTCGACATGACCGGCATTCACCAGCGAGTTGTTGATGTCCCGGAACGCCGGATCAAGCATCGCCGCGGCCCATTTCATGCCAAGGAAAATCGACGTACCAGCGCGCGGTACAAGATCATCAATCTGGTTCTTCAACGTGCGTTTGTTTTGTGAAAACGGGGTAATACGCTCGTAATCGTAGCGTGGGCAAACCGTATCGTCACGGTAGTTGTTGCGGCCGTCGTAGTTCCACTGGAAGTGCTGCATCTGGTTATACCGTGTGCTGCTATTCATCGCGATTGAATCGAAGTCACCGTTGTCGAAATCAATGCAGTGGGAATAGTCGTGCTTTTTGCTGACGTTCATACGGTCCATGATCAACGGGCCCGCGTTCACTTGTTCCGAGTAGGGGACCAGGGAGACTGAAATCAGGTCTTGGTTCTCGTCCTTCAGCACGGTGTCCAGAAAGATATCGGCGGCATTCTGTACTTCGCCCAGACGGTTATTGGTGGCCATCGAACCCGAGATATCGAGCACGAGCGAGATTTCGACCTTTGCAACGCGTTCTTCCGCCTGACTATGGGCGGGCACTTCGAGCGTGGGGAAACCAAAGCGGCCAATAAACTGGGTGTCCATGTCCTTGCTTGCGTCGACCGTCACGGTGCGAAAGTTCAGACCGTCATCCACCACGACATTCGACAGAAACTCGGTCATGCCCGATTTGGCAAAGTAGTCTTCCACCACCGTTTTGGGGTCACGCATCTGATCCAGATCGGCAGCGGCCAGAACGGCACGGTCCGACACAGCTTGCAGACGCGAGCGTTCCATCTCGTGGCGCATGAAGTCTAGCTGGATGCCGCCCACGGCGATCATCATCATGATCATGAAAAGCGCGAGGATCGTCACCAGCCCGTCGTCTTCACGGGCGAACCGCGTCAGCCGCTTGCGCAGGGGGAGGGTTACCCATTTACTCACTGTATCGTTNACCGGCATTTCCATGTCCTNATTCGTGCGACCCATGCGACAGACGCATTTCGGGCGGATCGGCGTTGCCAGCAGATATGCGGGGNGAAGTTGGCCGAAATAGGGCGAAATACGTTTAAAAAAGTGTATACTCAGACCGTTTTTGGGGCAGATCCCGCCGGAGCAGCCGGACTGTCCCCTGTCAGGAAACTTCGCGCAGGACTTGTCTTGTGTGCCGTGACTACTCGCTTTGGGCGATAAGTTTTCAAACTGATTAAAATTTGTGCGAAAACTTCGAAATATGGTGATTTACAGCTTTGCTTGACGCAGGTGCCATGTTCAAAAGGNGAGGCGATGAACCGGCCCGCATCAGGGTCGCAGAGCCAATTTAGGAGCGTAGAATGAACCCCGGAACCGAACCGAGCTTTCGCGATAGCGTCGACATCATGTTTAACCGGGCGGTGGCCCTGATGGACCTGTCGCCGGGTCTGGAAGAGAAGATTCGCGTGTGCAACGCGACCTACACGGTGCGTTTCGGCGTGCGCCTGCGCGGCGGTATCCAGACCTTCACCGGCTATCGCTCGGTCCATTCCNAACACATGGAGCCGGTCAAGGGCGGCATCCGTTACAGCCCCGGNGTGAACCAGAACGAGGTNGAGGCGCTGGCGGCGTTGATGACCTATAAATGCGCGCTGGTCGAAGCGCCGTTCGGGGGCTCCAAAGGCGGGCTGTGCATTGATCCGCGCGACTATGANGAACACGAGCTGGAACTGATCACCCGCCGTTTCGCATACGAGCTGATCAANCGCGATATGATCAACCCCGCGCAAAACGTTCCCGCCCCCGACATGGGCACGGGCGAGCGNGAGATGGCCTGGATCGCGGATCAGTACAAGCGCATGAACACCACGGANATCAACGGGGTTGCCTGTGTGACGGGCAAGCCGATCAACGCGGGCGGCATCCATGGCCGCACCGANGCGACAGGCCGCGGCGTGCAATATGCGCTGCACGCTTTCTTCCGCGACACCAAGGGNATGGAAAAGGCCGGTCTGGGCGGTGAGCTGGACGGTAAACGCGTCGTGGTGCAGGGCTTGGGCAATGTGGGCTACCACGCCGCCAAGTTCCTGAGCGAAGAGGATGGCTGCAAGATCACCGCGATCATTGAACGCGACGGCGCTTTGTTCGATGACCGTGGTCTTGANGTGGAAGAGGTGCACCGCTGGATTTCCATGCATGGNACGATCAAGGGCTATCCAGATGCGCCCCTTGAAGAAGACGGTGCCAAGCTGCTGGAAGCGGACTGTGACATCCTGATCCCTGCGGCGCTGGAAGGGGTGATTAACCTGACCAACGCGCATAACATCAAGGCTCCGCTGATCGTCGAAGCCGCCAACGGCCCCGTAACCGCCGGTGCCGATGATATCCTGCGTGCAAANGGCGTNGTGATCATCCCTGACATGTATGCCAACGCCGGCGGTGTGACGGTGTCNTATTTCGAATGGGTCAAGAACCTGAGCCACATCCGTTTTGGCCGTATGCAGCGCCGCAACGAGGAAAGCCGCCACCAGCTGNTGGTGGACGAGCTGGAACGTCTGAGCGCCGATAGCGGCGTCGGCTGGCAGCTAAGCCCGAACTTCAAGGATAAATACCTGCGGGGCGCCGGGGAGCTTGAGCTGGTCCGCTCNGGTCTTTACGACACGATGAGCGACGCCTACCGNTCNATGGCGGANGTCTGGCACAGCCGCGACGATGTCGAAGACCTGCGCACCGCCGCCTATCTGGTCAGCATCGGCAAGGTCGCCGCNAGCTACCGCGCAAAGGGGCTGTAACCTCGCGCGGGCCCTATGCTGCGCCCCTGAAAAGTTCCCCGAAAGCCGCTGTGATAGCGGCTTTCGGCAAAGACGCGCCAAACCGCGCAAGCGNGTACTGCGGAAAACCGCTCTGTCACTTGTATTCCAACGGGGGCTGGCTAGGTTCCTGCGCCATGAGCACCCGCTCTCNTGTCCGCTGCAGCCTTTAACTTTAAACGGCGNAGGCNGTGGAAGGGCGGCGGGCTTGCAAAGAAACATTTAGGAGATGTGACGATGAAATTTGGTAAACTCATGATTGCCGCAGCACTGGCGACGTCCAGCGCGCCTGTCTTCGCCGCCACCAGCGCTGAAACCGATTGCCAGTATCAGGCAGATGTCGTGCANGCCGTCCGGCAAGCGCGNATCGANCGCGTGAAAGAGCGTGACGTNCCGGATCACATCGCCTCCAAGAACCCCGAATGGCCCGATCGCTATGACGCGGTTGTCCCGCTGGTCGCCCCTTGGGTCTATGAAATGAANATGCGCGACGTGAAGGGCAACGACCTNTCTGCCGCCTGGAACGAAATGTGTTTGGGCCAGTNACGCCCGCGCGCGTCGTTTGATCGCGCCGNAGTNCCTGTCGGGGCGGTANGACGGGGGCCAGCCCCCATCGCCCTGACGGACGATCCCCCCGGAGTTTATCCGGCAAAATGAAGCACGTTGCCCAGGCTTTGGGTGCTGGACTTTGGCCCTGCCGACCCAATATAAAACAGTATGAGCCTGCCCCCTGGATTTTTGGATGAACTGCGCAGCCGTGCCAGCCTGTCACAGGTGGTGGGGCGCAAAGTGATGTGGGATCCGCGCAAGTCCAATCAGGGCAAGGGCGATATGTGGGCTCCGTGCCCGTTCCACCAGGAAAAATCCGCCAGCTTCCACGTCGATGACCGCAAGGGATTCTATTATTGTTTCGGGTGTCACGCCAAGGGGGACGCGATCTCTTTCGTGCGCGAGACCGAGAACGTCAGCTTTATGGAAGCGGTAGAGATTCTGGCGCGTGAGGCGGGGATGCCCATGCCGAAACAAGACCCGCGCGCGCAGGAGAAGGCGGATAAGCGCACGCAACTGGCCGAGGTGATGGAACTGGCGGTGCAGTATTTCCGGCTGCAGCTGCGCACCGCTGCGGCAGGGGCCGCGCGCGACTATCTTGCCGGGCGTGGGCTGATGCCGCAGGCTTTGGAGCAATGGGAAATCGGGTTCGCGCCAGACCAGTGGCAAGGGCTTTGGGATCACCTAAAGGCCAAGAATGTCGAGGATGCGTTGATCCTTGGGGCGGGGCTGGCCAAGCCTTCGTCCAAAGGCGGGCGGCCTTATGATACATTCCGGGGCCGGATCATGTATCCGATCAGGGATGCGCGGGGGCGGGCGATTGCCTTTGGCGGGCGGGCAATGGACCCGAATGACAACGCCAAATATCTGAACTCCCCCGAGACGGAGCTTTTTGACAAAGGCCGCAGCCTCTACAATGTGCGCGATGCGCGGACCGCGGCAGGACAAGGCAAACCGTTGATCGTGGCCGAAGGCTATATGGATGTGATTGCATTGGTGCAGGCCGGTTTCGGTGCGGCGGTGGCCCCCTTGGGCACGGCGA
>NZ_NHBI01000051.1:0-95521 GCF_002167505.1 Sulfitobacter sp. TMED3
TGAACTGAAAAATCAAGTTCACTGCCCCCTTGTTCGGCGTTATGCCCGCGATATTCTTACCCGCCAATTCGATCTTGCCCGCGCTTGGGTTTTCAAACCCGGCAAGCATGCGCATCATCGTTGTTTTACCGCAGCCCGAGGGCCCCAGCAGAGCAAAGAACTCGCTTTCATAAATACTCAAAGACAGATCATCGATCGCAACGAAATCGCCAAAACGCTTTGTCACATTCTCGAAGCGGATAAGCGGCTTTTCGTTCGGGTCATCCCACGGGGCGAAAACGGGTTGGCTCACTTTGATCTATCCTTTGCACAGCGTTTACCCCTCCGAATGGAAGGGTCCGGTTGATCGGGTCAAAACCGGTAAGGCTTTGACCCGATGCGATTTTAGATACCAGATTTGATCTTCGTCCACATACGCGTGACGACACGCTGTACCTTGGGTGAATATGAAGAAATGGTATACAGGTTTTCCAGCGTGGCTTCGTCTGGGTAAATCGCTGTGTCCCCGATTACGTCTTCGGCAAGGAACTCCTGGCTCGCCTTGTTGCCGTTCGCATAGTAGACGTAGTTCGACGCGGCGGCCATATTCTTTGCGTCCATCATGAAGTTCAAGAACTTATGTGCCCCATCCGGGTTTGGCGCATCCGCTGGAATAGCCATATTGTCGAACCACATCAGCGCCCCTTCTTTCGGCGCGTAATAGGCGATTTCGACACCGTTATCCGCCTCGGCCGCGCGGTCACGCGATTGCAGGATGTCACCCGACCAACCGAAGGCAACGCAGATATCACCGTTGGCCAGTGCGTTAATATACTCCGAGCTGTGGAACTTTTGAACGTGGGGGGCAACCGCCGTCAAAACAGGCTCTGCCTTCGCGATCACATCGGGGTCCTGGGTTTGGGGATCTTCGCCCAGAAACTTCAGCGCCGCGGGGATCATTTCTGTCGGAGCGTCAAGGAAATGCACGCCACATTCGGCCAGCTTTTCCATATTCTCGGGCTTGAATACGAGGTCAAGCGAATCNACAGGGGCATCTTCGCCCAGCACTTCCTTAACCTTGGTCATGTTCACGCCAAGCCCGGTGGTGCCCCACATATAGTTAACGGCATATTCATTNCCGGGGTCGTATTTCGATACGCGGTCCTCGATCACGTCCCACATGTTGGTGATGTTCGGCAGCTTGTCTTTGTCGAGCTTCTGGAAAACCCCNGCCGTGATCTGGCGTTCAAGGAAGGTACCNGTCGGGACAACCACGTCATAGCCGGACCCGCCTGCAAGCATCTTGGTTTCAAGCACTTCGTTACTNTCAAACACGTCATAGATCAGATCAATGCCGGTTTCTTTTTCAAATTTCNGCAACAGGTCTTCGTCGATGTAGTCGGACCAGTTATAGACCCGCACCTCTTCACCCAAGGCGCTGGTGGCGATCAATGCCGTTGCTGCGATTGAGCTGAGCAAGCTATATTTCATTGTCATCTCCCGTTGTGTAGGCTCAGTTGATCCGAACCTTTCGTCAATTTGATCAAGTTTTGCGTCATGCGACAAGATCATTTATAATTTTACGCAGGTGCATGCCGTGGTTCAAAATGTGGTTGAGTACAATTTAGGCAAATTTGATGAACGTAAATTCCGCTGACCTTGCGTCGCAAAAGCCTTTGGAAAGCCCGGCCAAGGTGCCGGCCCATCAGCATGTCTATGAACGCGTGCGCAAGCTGATCCTGTTCGGCGANCTTGCCCCCGGTCAGGCGGTCACCATTCAAGGCCTTGCAGAAACCCTTGATGCGGGCATGACCCCGGTGCGCGAAGCGCTGCGNCGTTTGATCGCCGAAGGCGCGCTGGTGCATCAGGGCAATCGNCGCGTATCGGTCCCTGTGCTGGACCTCGAAGGGGTTAACGAGCTGGAATTCATGCGNAAAACNCTTGANGCAGAGCTTGCTCAACGTGCCACAAGCCGCATGTCAGAGACTGTTTTAANCGANCTNGCACAGGTGGACGACGCGCTGAACCACGCGATTGATCGNGGGGATATCGGCGAATACCTGACCCAGAACTACCGCTTTCACACCATCGTCAACACCTGTGCCGAGGCCCCTATTCTGGCCGCNACCGTCGACCGTTTATGGCTGATGTTCGGCCCGTCGCTGCGCGTGGTCTGCGGTCGGTTTGGCACGTCGAACCTGCCAGATAAACATGCCGACTTGCTGGCGGCTTTTCGCGAAGGCGATGCGGCAAAGGCTGCGCAGGCCATGGCNGAGGATGTTTCTCAGGGCATGGTCCAGATTCGCGCCTCTCTTTGATTAAAATCTGATCGGCTGATAGCCGTTTATCATCACCACAGCAGAGCGATTCGATTGACTCTGCATAATTTGATCATATTCTGAGCCCAATCTTCCCTCCCCATTCCCAGAGGTGTTCTTTATGGCCCATATCACCAACCACATGCCCACCGCCGAGCTGCAAGCACTTGACGCCGCGCATCACATGCACCCGTTCACCACCAATGACGAACTTGCCGAGAAGGGCGCGCGGATTATCACCCGTGCCAAGGGCGTCTACCTGACCGACAGCGAGGGGAACGAGATCCTTGACGGGATGGCGGGTCTTTGGTGCGTCAACATCGGTTATGGCCGTCAGGAAATGGCCGACGTCGCCGCGCGCCAGATGCTCGAGCTGAACTACTACAACACNTTCTTCATGACCTCGCACGTGCCCGCCATCGCNCTTGCAAAAGAGATCGCGTCACTGGCCCCCGGCGATCTGAACCATGTGTTCTTTGCCGGGTCGGGGTCCGAAGCGAATGACACCAACATCCGGATGGTGCGCACCTATTGGGCCATGAAAGGGAAGCCAGAGAAATCCCACATCATCAGCCGCAAGAATGCCTATCATGGGTCGTCGATGGGGTCCGGCTCCCTTGGTGGCATGAGCTATATGCACGAACAGGGNGGCATGCCGATNCCCGGNATTCACCANATCAACCAGCCCGACTGGTGGGTGGAAGGNGGCGANCNNACGCCNGAGGCGTTCGGCCTTGCCCGCGCGCAAGAGCTTGANGCCAAGATCCTNGAGCTTGGGGCAGATAATGTCGCGGCGTTCATCGGTGAACCCATTCAGGGCGCGGGCGGGGTTATCGTGCCGCCAAGCACCTACTGGCCCGAAATCCAGCGTATTTGTGACAAGTACAATGTATTGATCATCGCGGACGAAGTGATCTGTGGTTTTGGCCGGACAGGCAGCTGGTTCGGGTCCGAGACGATGGGGATCAAGCCGCATATCATGACCATCGCCAAGGGCCTAAGCTCTGGCTACCAGCCGATTGGCGGGTCCATTGTGTGTGACGAGATCGCGCAGACCATCGGGTCTGGGGAGTTCAATCACGGCTATACCTATTCGGGGCACCCCGTCTGCTCGGCCGTGGCACTGGAAAACCTGCGGATTATGCAGGACGAAAACATTCTGGATCACGTGAACAATGTTGCCGCCCCCGCCCTGAAGGAAGGGCTGGCCAAACTGGCAGAGCATCCCTTGGTTGGCACCGTCAACGTCGCGGGCCTTATGGCGTCGCTGCCGCTGTCCCCGCGCAAAGAAACGCGGTCAAAGTTCGCAGGCGATGCAGGAACCGTCGGTTATATGTGTCGTGAACGCTGCTTTGCGAATAATCTGGTGATGCGCCACGTCGGCGACCGGATGATCATCTCGCCACCGCTGGTGATCACCCCCGAAGAGATCAAAGTATTCATGACGCGCGCCACCAAAGCGCTGGATGAAACCTATACCGCGGTCAAAGAAGGCGGCCTGCTCAAGGCAGCCGAAGACCACGCGCAAGACGCTGAATCGCCGCTCGGCTAAGGCGTGACATACATTCGGGACGAGGCGCAAAGGTCGCCCGTCCCGCCGCTGGAAGCACTGCAAGGAATTGTCTGTTTGCGACATCGGCAGTGGCTGACCAGCGCTCAAAATCGCCGGGTTCAGGGCGAGCCGCTGATGCTTAACCTATGGCAGATATTAACGAATTCCCCTTATTTCAAGCAAGCTGCACAGTAATTCCGCAGGCAAAAGAACTGTTTCTTGTCAAATAACCGTCGATCTTCCCGCAATTGACGCTTTCTGCCCAAAAGTGTCGTTAATTGGTTGCAAAGCGGAAACCAGCCAGTTTTAACTNCCTGTCAACAAGGGCGCTTGAACGTCACAATAAACGGGGAGCCAGCTTTGGCAGATACTTCAGCAACGAATGCGTTCGTAGAATTTGAACGCGTGCAGAAAAGCTATGACGGCGAAAATCTCGTCGTAAAAGACCTCAACCTGTCGATGCCGAAAGGCGAGTTTCTGACAATGCTCGGGCCATCGGGGTCCGGCAAGACCACCTGCCTGATGATGCTGGCNGGTTTCGAAACGGCNACGCATGGNGANATCNNGCTNGANGGNACAANCGATCAACAATATCCCGCCGCACAAACGCGGCATTGGCATGGTGTTCCAGAACTACGCGCTTTTCCCGCATATGACCGTTGCCGAAAACCTCGCCTTCCCGCTTGAGGTGCGCAAGATCGGCAAGTCCGAGCGTGAAGAGAAAGTNAAGATCGCGCTGGACCGTGTTCAGATGGGCGACTTCGGCGGCCGCCGTCCGGCACAGCTTTCCGGTGGTCAGCAGCAACGTGTTGCCTTGGCCCGTGCTTTGGTCTTCGAACCCGAACTGGTGTTGATGGACGAACCGCTGGGGGCGTTGGACAAACAGCTGCGCGAAACACTGCAGTTCGAGATCACGCATCTGGCGCATGAACTGGGCATCACCGTGGTCTACGTGACCCACGACCAGACCGAAGCGCTGACNATGTCCGACCGCGTGGNCGTGTTNGAAAACGGGCGCNTCCAACAGTTGGCCCCGCCCGATCTGCTGTATGAAGAGCCCGAAAACAGCTTTGTTGCGCAGTTCATCGGCGAGAATAACACTCTTGAAGGCGTTGTGACCGAGATCAAGGGCGGCACTTGCCTTGTGCAGNTGGACGGCGGCGGCCTGATCGAGGCAAAGCCGATCAACGTGACCCGCGCCGGCGAACGCACCCGCGTATCGATCCGCCCCGAACGTGTCGAATTCAACAAGGACCGGATGCAGGAAGGGGCACATACCCTGAAAGCCGAAGTGCTTGAATTCGTCTATATGGGCGACATCTTCCGCACCCGCCTGCGGGTTGCCGGGACCGACAACTTTATCATCAAGACACGAAACGCACCCGATCAGGTACGTTTGAAGCCAGGCCAGCAGATCGAGATCGGCTGGTTGGCAGAGGATTGCCGCGCCCTCGACGCATAAGCGTCAGGACGCGGCCGGCCGTCCAACGTTCGACGGCGTCGCACGAGGCTGTGGTTAAGCCCGATATCACACCCTCAAGACCCTAACGGGCATATAATGGGAGACTATCTAATGAAGTTTACGACAACGCTACTCGCATCCTCCGCGATCATTGGCGCTGGCACATTGGCATTCGCCGATGCGCATGCGGACATGGCCAAAGAGATGACGCTTGTTTCCTGGGGTGGCGCTTACCAAGCCAGCCAAGACAAAGCGTATCTGCAGCCCTATCTGGAAATGCACCCTGAACTCTCTGCTGTTTGGGATGAAAGCTCCAACGAAGCCGTGGCNAAGCTGCGCGCGATGAACGAAGCCGGNAACGTGACCTGGGATCTGGTCGACGTNGTTGCCGCTGACGCCATCCGCCTGTGCGACGAAGGTCTGGCGATGGAAATCGACGCGGACGAAATGCTGGCNGAAGCCCCCGACGGGACATCCGCTGAAGACGACTTTGGCGACCTGCTGGTCAGCGACTGCTTTATCCCGCAGATCGTGTATTCGACCACATTNGGGTATCGCACAGACATGGTTGGCGACACGCCTCCAACCAAAATCTGCGACGTCTTCGACACCGAAGCCTACCCAGGCAAGCGCGCGCTTGAAAAGCGCCCCATCAACAACATGGAATGGGCGCTGCTCTGTGACGGCGTTGCAAAGGACGAAGTCTATGACGTTCTGGCAACTCCGGAAGGTCAGGAACAGGCTCTGGCCAAGCTCGACACCATCAAGGACGACGTGATCTGGTGGTCCGCCGGTGCCGACACGCCACAGCTGCTGGCCGATGGCGAAGTCGTCATGGGNTCCACCTACAACGGCCGTCTGTTCAGCGTTATCGAAGAGCAAGACCAGCCCGTTGCAATGCTGTGGGACGCNCAGGTGTTCGACCTTGACGGTTGGATCATCCCAGCGGGTCTGCCTGACGACCGTCTGGCGCGCGTCAAAGACTTCGTGAAATTCGCGACAGACACCCAGCGTCTGGCGGATCAATCGCAGTACATCAGCTACGGCCCTGCCCGTTTGTCCTCCGCTCCTATGGTTGGCAAGCACGCAGAACTGGGCATCGACATGGCACCACACATGCCAACCGACCCGGCCAACGCAAAGAACACGTTCCTCTACAACTACGAGTTCTGGGCTGACTACCGCGACGACATCGACGCGAAGTTCCAGGCATGGTTGGCGCAATAATCGCCTGAACCATTCGGAGGAGGCCGTTTTGGCCCCCTCCACCCCTTATTTGTTTTTCCATTTTCCCGACCTTCCAGCGACCTAACCCCATGGGGCCGATATGAGCGATACCGCCGACGCGACGAATGACACACCTGAACAGACCGGCCCGATGCTGGCCGCGGACGGCACACCGCTGAAACGCAGCCTGAACCGTGCGCTCCGTCGTCAGAAGCTCAGCGCGCTTTTGCTGATCGCCCCTCTGCTGATCTTTATCCTGATCACCTTTATCGCGCCGATCGCCGATATGCTGTTCCGCTCTGTCGAGAACCAGATCGTCAGCGACACGCTGCCCCGCACCACGCAAACCCTGTCCGACTGGGACAGCGAAAGCGGTGAAACCCCCGGTGCCCCCGTCTACAAGGCGCTCTACGAAGACCTGTTCATCGCACAGGAACGCAAATTGCACACCCGTCTGGGCTCAAGGCTCAACTACGAGCTGACCGGTGCATCGTCCCTGTTCCGCAAATCCGGCCGCGGCGTGGATGACATTGGCGAAGTGTTTCAGGACCAGTTCGAGGATCTGAACGACTTCTGGAAGAAGGGCGAAAACTGGAACGCTCTGCTTGGCTCCGACGCCTGGCTGGCAGAGATTTCCGACTGGAAAAAATCCTCCGGCGACGACCAGCCCGCGTTTGAAATGCGCGAAGGCATGGCAGAGCTTCTGCCCGAGACCGCAGAATACTACGAAATTTTCGCCGACTTCGTTCAGAACGACGACGAAGACAACCTGTACAAGGAAGACCCATGGGCGCTGATCTACTCGGCACTCTATGACGACCTGACAGGCCCCACGGCATCGCAAATCGCCAGCTATTCAGGCCCGGCATCAGCCGAATTGACCGAGGCAGCCGCAGCCGCCCCTGCATTCGACGCAGTCGATTACAAAACAGCCTTCACCGAGATTGACGACGATTGGGGCAAAACCCCTATCTGGAGCACCATCCGCGCCTACAGTCCCGCGCTGACCAACGGCTATTTCCTGAATGCCGTCGACATGCAGAAAACGGCTGACGGTCCCGAATTCCGCCCCGACAACGAACGCATCTACGGCACGCTGTTCCTGCGCACGCTGTTCATGTCGGTCTGCATCACCCTCAGCTGTATCCTGCTGGGCTATCCGGTGGCGTGGATCCTCGCCAACCTGCCCGCGCGCACCGCGAACCTGCTGATGATCCTCGTGCTGCTTCCCTTCTGGACCTCGCTTCTGGTGCGGACATCGGCGTGGAAGGTCATGCTGCAACAACAGGGTGTGATCAACGATACACTGGTGTGGCTGGGCCTGGTGGCCGATGACAGCCGTCTTGCGCTGATCAACAACCAAACCGGCACGATCATCGCGATGACGCACATCCTGCTGCCCTTCATGATCCTGCCGCTCTATTCCGTGATGCAAACAGTACCGCCCAGCTATCTACGTGCGGCAAAGTCGCTGGGGGCCACGAACTGGACAGCCTTCTGGCGCGTGTATTTCCCGCAATCGGTGCCCGGCATCGGCGCGGGGTCGATCCTCGTGTTCATCCTGTCGATCGGCTACTACATCACGCCGGAAATCGTCGGCGGCACCACGGGGACATTCATCTCCAACCGGATTGCCTATCACATCTCCAGCTCGCTCAACTGGGGCCTCGCGGCCGCGCTTGGGGCGATCCTGCTGGCCGTGGTGCTTGGGCTTTACTGGGCCTACGACAAGATCGTCGGCATCGACAACGTGAAACTGGGAGGCTGATATCATGGTCGCACTCACACCTATCTCCCGCAAACCCGTCGGTTTCTATGTACCGGTTGTCGCCGCAGCAGGCGCCTTTGCCGGGCTCTTTGTCGGCACCGCCCAAGGCAGCGGACTGCTGGGCATCCTGATCGGAGCGCTGTCCATGGGGGCGCTGGCCTTTGTGCTGACGCAGCTGATCAAGAACGAAACCATCGCCCGCTGGACCTCTGTCATTCTGCTGGCGGTGATCGGCTTTATTCTGGGCGGCGTGCCCATGCTGGTACTGGGGGCCATCTTCGGCTGGTTCTTCGGCTGGTTCAGCTTCTGGCTCTACGAGGGACGCTACCGCGCCAAGGTCGCGCCCTATCTGACCCCGGGTCAGGTGCTCTGGCACTTTGCCTTCCGCATCATCTGCGGCGCGATCCTTGTGTTCCTGATCACACCGATCCTCGTGGTCATGCCACTTAGCTTCAACGCCGAGAACTTCTTTACCTTCACCCCTGAAATGCTGCGTTTCGATCCCGAAGGGTATTCGCTGCGCCACTACAAAGACTTCTTCAGCAGTTCCGCATGGCAAGGTGCCGTCTGGAACTCGATCAAGATCGCCCCGGCCGCGACCCTTCTGTCGGTCAGCTTCGGCACCCTCGCCGCCATTGGCCTGAGCCAGCAGCACGTGCCGTTCCGGCGCGCGATCATGGCAATCCTGATCTCGCCCATGATCGTCCCACTGATCATCTCGGCGGCGGGCATGTACTTCTTCTACAGCCGCGTCGGCCTGCAGGGCACATATGTCGGCGTAGTCCTGGCACACGCGGCCTTGGGCATCCCCTTCGTCATCATCACCGTCACCGCGACACTGGTAGGCTTTGACCGCTCTCTGACCCGCGCGGCGGCGAATATGGGGGCCAATCCGGTCACAACCTTCTTCCGCGTGCAAATGCCGTTGATCCTGCCGGGCGTGATCTCGGGCGGTTTGTTCGCTTTCATCACCTCGTTTGATGAAGTCGTCGTGGTGCTCTTTGTCGGCTCTGCCGGTCAAAAAACGCTCCCGTGGCAGATGTTTACCGGCCTGCGCGAACAGATCAGCCCCACGATCCTTGCCGTCGCGACGATCCTCGTGGTCATCTCGATCTGCCTGCTGACCGTGGTCGAACTGCTGCGCCGCCGCTCCGAACGGCTGCGCGGGATGTCACCCGGCTAAGCCGCTTCCAAATGGTTTAAAATCCTCGCCGAAGGCACGCGCCGGACCCAAAGGTCCGGCGCGTTTCATTTACGCCAGACTATTCCGCCGCGGCTGCGCGCAGCGCTTCCAACAATCGGGGGGAGGCATAGCCGTCAGGCACAAGCCCCTGCGACAATTGGAACTCGCGCACCGCATTGATGGTCAGCGGGCCGATCTTGGCGTCGATCTGGACCGTATCAAACCCCTGCGCCGTCAGCTGCGTCTGAAGCTCGATCCGTTCGTCATAGGTCAGCGCGCGGTCTTGCACCGGCCAGCTGGACTCGATCGGTCCGCCCCCGGCGATACGATCCGCCAGATGCCCCACGCCGATCACATAGGCATCGGCCGAATTATAGCGTTCGATCACCGCGAAATTCGCATAGATCAAAAACGCCGCGCCCTCTGCCCCACCGGGCAAAAGCAGGGACGCAGGGCCGTGATCCCCCAGCGATCCTGTCACAGGGCGCACCCCAAGCGCACGCCATTCCGCTGCCGTTTTCAGGATATCCCGCCCCGCCAGAAGATAGTCGAACCCCTCGGGCAGCCGTACCTCGACGCCCCAAGGCTGTCCTTGGACCCATCCGAAATGCTTGAGATATGCCGCGGTAGAGGCAAGCGCGTCACGTGGATCATCGCTCCAGATATCGCGTTTGCCATCGCCGGTGAAATCCTCGGCATATTGCTGGAAAGACGAGGGCATGAACTGCGTGTGCCCCATTGCACCAGCCCAACTGCCCTGCATCCTCGCGGGCGTGGTATCGCCCGCCTGCAAGATCCGCAGCGCGTCCAGCAGCTCCCCTTCAAAGAACGCCCTCCGCCGTCCGTCATAGGCCAATGTCGCCAGCGAGCTGAGCACCGGATCGCTGCCCCTGAAGGTGCCATAGGCGCTTTCGAGCCCCCAGATCGCGGTGACGATCTCTTTCTCGACGCCATAGCGCGTTTCGATCTGGGATAGCGCGTCGGCCTGCTCGGCCAGCGCCTTCTTCCCGTTGGTGACCCGTAGATCAGAGGTCGCGGTCTCCAGATAGGCCCAGATTGTTTTGGTGAATTCGGATTGGTTGCGGTCGCGGCGGATGACCTGCGGGTCATAGCGTACGGTCTGCATCGCGCGGTCAAAGACCGCACCGTCGATCCCTGCGGCCAAGGCACGCGCACGGAAGGCGGTCACCCAGTCCTGCAACCCCGCCGCGTTGCCCGGCTTTTGCACAGCCGCGGGCGGGCGCGCAGTACCCTCGGCCCCCGCAGCGATCACACCTGTGGCACCCGTCACCGAGAGTGTCACCCCGCCAACCAATACGCCAATTTTCAGCAGTTCCATTCCCGCGCCCTTCCCCAGCATCACGCTGCAAGCCTAGCGTCAAACGCCGCGCCCAGAAAGGCGGAGTTGCCCGCTGTGCGTGTTACTGCCTGCCTGATCCTGCCTCGTATTCCCGTTCCGGGGTCAGCGTCGTGTGCGTTTGACCTTGCGTTTTACCTTATCCGCCTTGCGCTTGGCTTTGACACCCTTGCGCTTGGGGTTGGTGCGGCCCGCAGGCCCACCGCGTCCGCGCCGCGCCCCTTGGCCGCCCTTGGGCAGGGCGTCACCCTCAAGCGTCAGCAGCTCCAGCGCGATGCCCCCGGTGACCGGGACCGCCTCTGACAGGCGCACGGTGACACGCTGCCCGACAGAGATGATCATGCCCGTATCCGACCCCATCAGCGTGCCGGCCTCTTGGTCGAAATGGAAATACTCGCGCCCCAGCGACCGCATGGGCAGCAGCCCGTCGGCCCCGGTTTCGTCCAGCTTCACAAAGGCTCCAAATCGCGCCACGCCGCTGATCCGGCCCGAGAATTCATTGCCCACACGTTCCGACAGATAGGACGCGAGATAGCGATCGGTGGTGTCGCGCTCTGCCATCATCGACCGGCGTTCCGTGTCCGAGATATGCGCGCCGGTCTGTTCGATATCCTCGATATCATGCTGGCTTAGCCCGTCATTGCCCCAGCCATGGGCAGTGATCAACGCGCGGTGCACGATCAGATCCGCATAGCGCCGGATCGGAGAGGTGAAATGCGCGTAGGACCGCAGCGCCAGACCAAAGTGCCCGATATGCGCAGGCCCGTAATAGGCTTGCGTCATCGACCGCAGGGTCGACAGGTTGATCAGCTCGGCATCATCCGTGCCCGCCGCATCGTTCAGCAGCTTGTTCAGATGGCGCGTATGCAGCACCTGTCCCTTGGCCAGCGTATAGCCCGCCGCCTGCGCGGTTTCGCGCAAGGCGTCCAGCTTGGCGGGAGAGGGTTCTTCGTGGATGCGATACAGCAGCGGCGTTTTCTTGGACAGCAGAGTCTCGGCGGCGGCGACATTGGCCAGCACCATGAACTCTTCGATCAAGCGGTGCGCATCCAGCCGGTCCTTGAAGTTCACCGATTTAACGGTGCCGTCCTTGTCCAGCTCTATCCGCCGCTCGGGCAGGTCAAGGTCCAGCGGCTGACGCTCGGCGCGGGCAGCTTTCAATGCGGCATAGGCGGCGTAGATCGGTTTTAGCACAGGCTCCAGCAACGGGCCGGTACGGTCATTGGGGGCACCGTCAATCGCGTCCTGCACCTCTTCGTAGTGCAGCGAAGCGGGCGAGCGCATCAGCCCGCGATGGAAGCTATGGCCGATCTTGTTGCCCGCCGCATCCAGCACCATGCGGACAGCGATACAGGCCCGCGGCACGCCTTCGTGCAACGAACACAGATCCCCCGACAGACGGTCGGGCAGCATCGGCACCACACGGTCGGGGAAATAGGTGGAATTGCCCCGTTTGCGCGCCTCGCGGTCCAGCGCAGAGCCGGGGGTGACATAGGCNGCNACATCGGCAATCGCGACCCAGACGACATGGCCGCCCTCGTTCTTGGGGTCTTCGTCAGCATGGGCATAGCATGCGTCATCATGGTCCCGCGCGTCCGACGGGTCGATGGTGATCAGGGGCANNTCGCGCAGATCCTCGCGCCCTTTCAGGCCCACGGGTTTCGCGGCATCGGCCTGCGCCATCACGTCGTCAGGAAAGTCGTCGGGGATACCATGCTGGTGGATCGCGATCAGGGACACGGCCTTGGGCGCCGACGGGTCCCCCAGCCGTTCAACGATACGCGCCCGTGGCGATCCCATGCGCGCCTTTGGTCCGGCCTGCTCCGCCTCGACCAGCTCGCCATCCTTGGCCCCGTGGGTCGCGTCTCCGGGCACCCACCATTCCTTGTCGGACCCTTTGTCGATGGGCACAATGCGCCCGCCCTCTGTGGTCTTGCGGAAGATGCCCAAGACCCGCTGCGGGTTCGCGCCAATGCGGCGGATCAGCCGCGCCTCGTAGTGGTGGTCTTGCGCCTGTACCAGCGTCAACCGCGCCAGAATACGGTCGCCCGCACCCAAGGCCGGGTCAGAGGCACGGGGGATCACCAGCACCACGGGCTCCACGCCTTCGCCCTGCCACTCCATCGGTTTGGCAAACAGATCGCCATCCTTGTCCGGCCCCGTGACCTGCAACACAGACACCGGCGGCAAGCGGTCAGGGTCCTGATAGCTGCGCTTGCGCTTTTCCAGATGGCCTTCGGCCTCCAGCTCTTTCAGCACGCGTTTCAGATCGATCCGGGCCGCCCCCTTGATGCCGAACGCCTTGGCGATGTCACGCTTGGCGGTCAGAGTGGGGTTTTCGGCGATCCAGTCAAGGATCTCGGGCTTTGAAGGTATTTTGCTCATGCTTCACGAGGTAGCACGCGCACCCCGCTTCGTCATGGGCAAATCGTCGATTGTATCCACGTCCCGCAATGTGGCGACCTGTGCGATGCGGTGATCGGGCAGCGTGGCGACGGTATCGGCCAGCGCATGCTCCGTGGACCAGCGGACATTTTCAAACAGGCGCGGCGGCACGGGGCGGGCGCGTTTCAGCCCGACCAGCCAATAGCCCCCGTCCGGTGCAGGCCCGAACACCGCGTCATGCGACCCGAGCGCGCGAAACGCATCGGCCACCCGCGCCGCGGTCACACCCGGAATATCCGCCCCGATGACACAGACCGGCCCCGCGGGCGCAGCACGCAGCATACGGCCCATACGGTCCCCCAGATCACCGCGCCCCTGCGGCCAGCGCGGTAGATGCGCGGGCCAGACACGGCTGGACAGCCCCGCCCGATCCGGCGCGACCGCCAGCACCACCTGCCAGCGCGGGTCTTGCACACGGCGGATCAACGCGCGGGTCTGATGCCGGAACCACCACGCGGCAGCGGTCATGCCCAGATCACGGCCAAGCCGCGTCTTGACCCGCCCCGGCAGCGGCTCTTTCACCATGATAACCAGCGTGCGGTTCAAAGCGACAGCACCATCTCGCGATGATCAATGCCGGCGTCGTCAAAGACCGGCCCCTGCGCCACGAACCCCAGCTTTTCGTAGAACCCCAAAGCATGCAACTGCGCGCCGAGCTTCACGAAGCGCACGGCAGGATCCTTGCGCGCCTCGTCTACCGCCGCGCGGATCAGCGCCGCGCCAAGCCCCGTACCGCGGTGGGATTTGATCACACATACGCGCCCGATCTTGGCCGTATCACCCTTGATATGCATCCGCGCAGAGCCGATCGGCAGCTCTTCTTCGGTGGCAAGGAAATGCGTCGCGTCGTCATCGCGGTCGTCCATTTCATCGGCTTCCGACACGTTCTGCTCTTCGATAAAGACGATGCGGCGCAGCAGGTGACAGCTGGCGAGGTCTTCGGTCACGGCGATATGGGCGGTCATGCGAAATAGTCCTTCAGGATGCGGGTATAGATGGATTTGAGCTGGTGGATCTGCGCCACCTCGACGTTTTCGTCGACCTCGTGCATGGACTGACCAACCAGCCCGAATTCAACCACAGGGCAATGGTGCTTCATGAACCGCGCATCCGACGTCCCGCCAGAGGTGGACAGCTCGGGCGTCACCCCCGTCTCTGCCTGCACCGCTTTGGACACCAGATCAGACAGCTCACCCGGTGGCGTGATAAAGCTCTCGCCCGAAATCTTGACCTTGAGCTCGACCTGCACGCCAAAGCTGTCGCGGATCGCGGCGGCCTGTTCCTCCAGCCAAGTGGTCAGGCTAGCGCCCGAATGCTTGTCGTTAAAACGNATNTTCACCGTCGCGCGGGTTTCAGCGGGGATCACGTTGGTCGCGGGGTTGCCGGTATCGACGGTGACAATCGCCAGCGTGGAGGGATCGAAATGGTCCGTCCCCTCGTCCAGCTGATGCGAGGCAAGCTGATCCATCAGCCGCATCATCGCAGGCATCGGGTTATTGGCGCGATGAGGATAGGCCGCATGGCCCTGTTTGCCGATCACGCGAAAATGCGCGTTCAGCGACCCGCGTCGCCCGATCTTGATCATCTCGCCCATTTTGTTCGGACATGTCGGCNCCCCNNCCAGANAAACATCCNTCCGTNCNCCNGCCTCTTGCATGTAATCCAGCAAGGCGCGGGTNCCGTCGATGCCTTCGGCTTCCTCGTCACCGGTGATTGCCAGCACGATGGACCCATCNGGGGGCGTGTCGCGGACAAAGTCGATGGCCGCGGCGGTAAAGGCTGCCACACCGGATTTCATATCGGTGGTGCCGCGCCCGTACATGATGCCGTCTTTGATCTCTGCGCCAAAAGGCGGCATCGTCCAATCGGCCTCGTTCCCGATGGGCACGACATCGGTGTGACCGTTAAAGCCAAAGCTGCGGGTGTTACCCCTGTTGCCCCAACGCGCAAAGAGGTTCTTGATCCCGCCACGGTCCGCCCAGGCACAATCAAACCCCGCCTCGGTCAGCAGATCGAACAGCACCTCTTGCGCGCCCCCGTCTGCGGGGGTGACCGACGGGCAACGCACCAGTTTGGCGGTCAGGTCTACGGGATCGATGNNGGACATNTNAGGGCTCCTTCGGCGTGTGTCGCGGTGTTGCCCTACATTTGTGGGGAAAATGCACCAAAGCCAAGGGGCAGCGCGGAAATACACAAAGCGGTGAGCCACATAGCCCACGCCAGCGCTGCAAAGTCGCGCAGGAACCTTAGTCGAAGAAAGGCGTCATCTGCGCAATAATGACAGAGTTTTCATCCAGCGCCCGCGCCATCAAGGCCCGTTCGTCTTCGTCAATCTCGTGGCCTTCGGCCTCGCGGTCGGCAATCGTGCCNTATCCGGTCACGTCCANCGGGTTGGTATCGGCCTGTTTCAGGATGGCGACCGTCTCGCGCACGGCTTCNGCTTCGTCGATACCCGAGGCAAAGCACATCAGCGCAGCGCCCGTCGCCTTGTCCGGCAGGCCGTCGCCCTCTTTGCGGCCAATCTCGACCAGCAGCGTATAGACCTGCTGGCGNGACGGTTTCTTGGGTTTCTTCTGGTCAGACATAAAAAGGGCCACCGCATTAAGATGCGGCAGCCCTATCGTGTTCTGTGACGTCTGAAAAGGGTCAGCTACGTCCGCGTACCAAACGTGTGACCCAAATCAACAGGCAGGCCCCGATGACACCGACGACCAGTTGNCCAATCCAGCCACCCAAGGTCGCACCGACGATTGTCATCAGCAGGAAGTTGGCAACGATCGCGCCAATGATCCCCAGAATAATGTTCATGATCAGCCCCATATCGGACTTCATGATCTTTTCCGCGATCCAACCGGCCAGACCACCGACGATTATTGCTGCGAACCAACCCAGACCTGTCATTTCAAATTCTCCATAAATCTTGTTTCATAGAGTGAACTCACAGGTCTGTGAAAAGGTTCCCTTAGTCGCGCAGCAGCTCGTTGATCGAGGTTTTGGAGCGGGTCTTTTCGTCGACGCGCTTCACGATCACGGCGCAATAAAGGTGCACACCGTTCTTCGACGGCATGGACCCCGCCACAACGACCGACCCCGCNGGCACTTCGCCATAGAAGACTTCGCCGGTTTCACGGTCGAGGATNTTGGTCGACTGGCCGATGTANACCCCCATCCCCAGAACGGAGCCTTCGCGGACGATACAGCCTTCGACNACCTCGGAACGCGCACCGATAAAGCAGTTGTCTTCGATGATTGTCGGGCCNGCCTGCATGGGCTCGAGCACGCCACCGATGCCAACGCCACCCGACAGGTGGACGTTCTTGCCGATCTGCGCACANGACCCGACGGTCGCCCATGTGTCAACCATTGTGCCGCTGTCGACNTAGGCACCAATNTTCACAAAGGACGGCATCAGCACGACGCCCGGCGCGATATAGGCCGATTTGCGCACGACACAGTTNGGCACGGCGCGAAAGCCTGCCTCTTTCCAGTCGGCNTCGTTCCAGCCTTTGAACTTGCTATCGACCTTGTCCCACCAGCCGCTGCCCTGCGGGCCGCCGTCTTGCTGTTCCATATCCTTGATGCGGAAGCCCAGCAGGACCGCTTTCTTNGCCCATTGGTTCACATGCCAGTCGCCGTTCTCCATCTTTTCGGCAACGCGCAGCTTGCCGCTGTCCAGCGCGGCCAGCGTGTCTTCGATCGCGTCACGTGTTTCGCCGGTGGTGGCCGAAGTGATCGTGTCACGGGCGTCCCAGGCGGCTTCGATNGCGGTTTCAAGTTGGGCGTTCGACATGGGTGTAGCTCCGGCGAATGAGGGTCAAATGTTGCGCTTGGCTATACAGTCGTCGGGGCTGTGGTGCAATGACGTCGGATGGCGTGGTCATTTGCGGCAAAGGCAGGCATGTTGCAGCAAAGGGCNCCCGTCGCCCGCACAGACCGGAGAGTATGATGACCGAATCCAAACGCCACCCCTTGCGCAAGGCCGGCGACGACCGCGCCACCGCGCAGGATGTACCCGACACGCCGCAAACGCGCGCCCCGGCATACCGGCTGGCCTTTACCGATGACGACTTCATGTGCCGTCAGGAGTTGCGCCCCGTCCGGCTGCAACTGGAATTGCTCAAGCCCGAGATGGAGCTGGACGCCCATGGTGTGAAATCCACCATCGTCCTGTTCGGCGGCGCGCGTATTCCCGCCCCTGCCCATAAAGACAAGGCNCGCACCAAGACACTGGCCGATCTNTCNCATTTCTATGACGAGGCCCGCGAATTCGCGCGGCTGATGACGCTGAAATCGATGGAGAGTGACGGGCAAGANAACGTGATCGTCACTGGCGGTGGCCCCGGCGTGATGGAGGCAGGCAACCGCGGTGCCGTCGACGCCGGCGGGCAATCNATCGGGCTGAACATCGTTCTACCCTTCGAACAGGCCCCGAATGAATATGTCACACCGGAGCTGTGCTTTAACTTTCACTACTTCGCGATCCGCAAGATGCATTTCCTGATGCGCGCGCGGGCGATCTGTGTCTTCCCCGGCGGCTTTGGCACGCTGGACGAGATGTTCGANACGCTGACCCTGATCCAGACAGGCCGGATGAGCCGTGTGCCGTTCCTGCTGTTCGGCCGTGCCTTCTGGGAAAAGATCATCAACTGGGATGCGCTGGCNGACGCGGGCACGATCTCTGATCAGGATCTGGACCTGTTCCAATTCGTTGAAACCGCCGACGAGGCGATGAAGCTGATCGAAAACTGGGATACAGCCCCCGCCCGAGAGGAAGTCCCCGGGCGTTCAAAATAAAAGGTTCCGGTCAGATCAGGCGCAAAGATCGGCCGGAAGCACACAGACCTCAACGTGATGCGGCAGCGTTTCCAGAACGGACCCGTGGTCCGTGTCACGTACCCCATANCCATNNCCGGCCAGNCGATGTTTCCATTCGCGGTAGGACAAGGCGCTTTCGCGTTCGCGGGTNACAAGCGCCAGTACATCGGCAGTGATAAAGGCGTCGTTCTTGATAATAACAGTCATCGCAGTATCGCTCCTGATTGTGTTGTCGATGGAAACAATATTCTGGGCGATGATGACTTAATTTCTGCTTAATTGTGGCGGCCNCAAGGTCATTTCAGGGTGACCCCGCCACAATCAAACGCCTTGAAATGCAAACAGCCGCCCCAATCGGGACGGCTGCATCGTGGATTTCACGTTGAATTAAGGGCGGTTACATCCCCGCGTCAGCCTCGATCTGCTTGCGGGACTTGCGTTCACGCTCTGTCGCNGATTTCAACTGACCGCAGGCCGCCATGATATCTTCACCCCGNGGTTTNCGCACGGGCGAGGCNTAGCCNGCCTGATANACNATCTCGGAGAACGCGCGGATNCGGTTGTTCGANGACCGCTTNTACGGNGCNCCGGGCCATTCNTTGAANGGGATNAGGTTGATCTTGGCGGGGATACCGCGGATCANNTCNATCANACGNTGCGCATCGGCGTCTGAATCGTTCACACCATCCAGCATGACATATTCAAANGTGATCCGTTCAGAGTTGCTGACCTTGGGGTAGGCCCGCAGCGCCTCGATCAGCTCGGCGATGTTCCAGCGNTTGTTGATCGGCACCAGCTTGTNGCGCACCTCGTCNGTGGTGGCGTGGAAAGATACAGCCAGTTGGCAGCCAATCTCTTCGGCGGTGCGCGCGATCTCTGGCACAACACCGGAGGTCGACAAGGTGATCCGGCGGCGCGACAGCTGGATCCCCTCGGGGTCCATCGCNATCTTCATCGCGTCGCGCACATTCTCGAAGTTATANAGCGGCTCGCCCATGCCCATCAGCACGATGTTGGACAANAGNCGCGGCGCATCGGTCAGCGTACCGGGCACGGGCCATTCGCCCAGATCATCCCGCGCCACCATCACCTGCCCGATAATCTCGGCCGCGGTCAGGTTGCGCACCAGCTTTTGCGTGCCNGTNTGACANAAGGAACAGGTCAACGTGCAGCCGACCTGAGAGCTGACGCATAAGGTGCCGCGCCCCTCTTCGGGGATATAGACCACCTCGACCTCATGGCCGCCCGCGATGCGCACCAGATATTTGCGCGTGCCGTCTTCGGACACCTGTTTGGTCACGACCTCGGGCACCTCGATCACGAACTTCTCGGCCAGCTCGGCTCGGAAGGCTTTCGACAGGTTGGTCATATCGGCAAAATCGCGGGTGCCCCATTGATAGATCCACTGCCAGATCTGCCCCACACGCATCTTCGCCTGTTTCTCCGGCGTGCCTTCCGCGATCAACGCGGCGCGCATGGCATCACGGGTCAACCCGACAAGGTTCACCGGCCCCTCCGCCTGCTTACGCGGAATGGTCATGACATCTTGAGTAATCGGCGCGGTCGCAGACATGGGGATTCTCCGGTGTGCAGGGGTTTGAGCGCTCTATATAGGGATTTTTCTCTAAATCAAAAGGAAACGCCGCATTGCTGGGCCGGGCTGAGTGCATAACTTCGCCCGTCATGGCCGCTTTATCGACCAAACCCTTGGCCCAAACCGTGGTATAAAAAAGCCCCGCCAATGGCAGGGCTTTGCGATCAGTTCAGGCGGAAATACCTAGCCGCCGCAGCGTTTGGCCGCATCTTCAACCGCAGCTGTGAACCCCAGAAGCGAGAACGTGTCCTCGGTCTGTGTCCCACGCCCGGAACGGCCCGTAAGCTTGGCATCCGCGCCACGTTTCATCGCGGCGATGATCTTGTTGTCGTCATCGGTGGTCGCAGGCCAGGCCCATTCGCCTTCGGTGAACAGCTCGAACGTGGTGCCGCCGATGTTCATGTTGACCGTCGACCCCGAAGCAAAGGGGTAGCCGCCGGTAAAGGCCACCTGCCCCTTGGCCCCCGCGCTTGGACGGTAAAAGACCATCAGCAGGGTCTGGCCACGGTTCACCGCCACAACGCGACCATCACGGGAGTTCACGGATTCTTTCGGCGTGGACACGCCCCAGCATTCGGTCGGGTTATCTTCGACGAATACGCTCCAGTCCGTCTCTGCTGCCACGCGGTTCGTGCTTTGCGCTTGCGCGAAAACGCTGCCTGCGCTCAGACCCGCCAGCGCCGCCGCAAAACCAATCGTCCTAAAGTTCATCATTTACCTGGGCCTCCAGCCGCCATTAACCTCAACATCACAACAATTCCCCAATGGCAGCCCTTCGGGAGGCGCTCTTGATCAAAGGAACTGTATTTCTCTCGTCAACAAGCATAATAACGGCAAACAGGCGACACACGAAACCCTGATTGGCAGGAATTCGCCAACGAAAAGGATAATTCATGACCCAAGCAGCCCCCTTTGCTGAAATCTGGCGTGGTCCGTTTTTGGAAAGCGTGCATTCGGGTCATGCGGTGGTCTGTGACAGCAGCGGTCAGATCCTGCAGACTTGGGGCGATCCCGACACGGTGATCCTGCCGCGCTCCTCTGCCAAGATGATCCAGGCGCTGCCCTTGATCCAGTCCGGTGCCGCAGATGCCTATGGCCTTGGGCCCCAACATCTGGCGCTGGCCTGCGCGTCCCATCAGGCGGCGGATCTGCATGTGGGCATCATCTCTGACTGGCTCAAGACGTTGGGGCTGGACGACCGCGCCTTTCGCTGCGGCACGGCAGTTCCCGGTGACGAGGCCGCGCGCAATGCGCTGGTGTGTTCCGGCACGCAGCCTTGCCAGATCCACCATGAATGTTCCGGCAAACACGCGGGCCTCTTGTCGGTCAACGCCCATATGGGCGGCGGTGCGGATTACGAAAAGCCGGACCACCCCGTGCAACGCGCCTGTCTCGAGGCGTTCGAGCGTGTGACCGGCACCACCTCGCCCGGCTTCGGGATCGACGGCTGCTCTGTCCCGAATTTTGCAACCACGCTACACGGTATGGCCCGCGCCATGGCGCATTTCGCCGCTGCTCCCGACGGGTCGGCCGAGGCGCGGCTGCATCAGGCCATGCGCCTACACCCCGACCTTGTCGCCGGCGAGACCCGCGCCTGCACCAATCTGATGCGCGCGATGAACGGCAAGGTCGCGCTCAAAACCGGGGCAGAGGGGTTCTTCATCGCAATCCTGCCGGATCAGAACATCGGCGTGGCCCTCAAGGCGGCCTGTGGCACCAAACGCGCGGCCGAATGCGCGATCACCTCGATTCTGGTCAAACTCGGCGCGCTCGACCCGAACCACCCCGAAGCGTTGAAATACCGCAATGCCCCGATAGCAAACCGGCGCGGCATCATCACGGGCACGCTCAAACCTGCCGCTGGCTTTGCGTAACGCCGCTTCCAAATGGTTAAAAATCCCGGGGTATGGGGCAGCGCCCCATGCAGCTTGCGCGCCTAGATGACGAATTCGTCCTTGGCGTACCCCTGCACATAAAGCAGCGCCGTCAGATCGCCAAAGTTGATCCGCACGTCACATTCCGCCGCCACGGCGGGCTTGGCGTGCAGCGCCACGCCCATGCCCGCACGCGCCAGCATGCCCAGATCGTTTGCCCCGTCGCCCACGGCGATCACGTCGTCCTCTGACAGCCCCAGCCGCGCGGTGATCTGTTCCAGCGCATCGACCTTGGCCTGTTTGCCCAGGATCGGCACGCCGACGTCGCCCGTCAGCACGCCATCCGATGCGATCAGCGTATTCGCGCGGTTCTCGTCAAAGCCAAGCGCCTCTGCCACGGCGGCGGTGAACGCCGTGAAACCGCCCGACACAAGCGCCGCATAGGCACCATTTGCCTTCATCGTGGCGATCAGGGTCTTGCCGCCGGGCATATGGGTGATCCGTTCGGCCAGCACGCGGGTGATCACCGCCTCGTCCAACCCCTTTAACAGACCAACCCGTTCGCGCAGGGCGGCGTTGAAATCAAGCTCTCCGTTCATGGCGCGGGCGGTAATGTCTTTGACGCGGTCCCCGACCCCGGCCTCATCTGCCAGCTCGTCAATACACTCCTGCTGGATCATGGTGCTGTCCATGTCCGCCAGCAGCATCTTCTTGCGGCGGCCTTCCGACGGGGTGATCACCAGATCAACCCCCATCCCCTGACATTCGGCCCAGACATCCCAGCGATTGCCCGGCATCCGCTTCATGTCAAAGCCCGCCGCCTCATCCGGAGCAAGCCAGACCGCATCCCCGCCGCCCCATGCGTTGCGCACGGCATCGACCAACGACGCCTCAAGCTGCGGGCGTTGAGGGGAGGTTAGCAGGGTCACACTATGCATGGGTAAGGTCCGTTCGGGTCAAATCAGTCTGGGGCGCATCTTGCGCATTGTTTTAACGGGGTTTCCACCCCTGTTCCAGCGCTCCTGCGGGGGAAGGTTGCGCGCTTTGCCCAAGCGGCCCGAACAGACCTCCTTGCGGGTTACCCCGCCCGCCCTTATGTTACAAAATATGTAAACTGAAAAATGTCAGGTAACATTTAAGTTGCGTCGAATCGCGACTATCCCTACGCTCGTCAACCAAGGGAGACTTTCATGGACGCTTTTATTTGTGACGCGCAGCGCACACCCATCGGCCGCTTTGGCGGCGCATTGTCATCGGTCCGCGCCGATGATCTGGCAGCGGCACCGATTGCCGCACTGATGGCCCGCAATCCTGATCTGGATTGGTCCAAAATCGATGACGTGATCTTTGGCTGTGCCAACCAGGCTGGCGAAGACAACCGTAACGTGGCCCGTATGGCGGCCCTGCTGGCCGGCCTGCCGGTCGATGTGCCCGGTGCAACGATCAACCGGTTGTGTGCCTCTGGCATGGATGCGGTCGGCGTCGCGGCCCGTGCGATCAAGGCCGGAGACATGGATCTGGCGATTGCCGGCGGTGTCGAAAGCATGACCCGCGCGCCTTTCGTGATGCCCAAGGCGGAAACCGCCTTCTCGCGTAACAACGCTGTCTATGACACCACCATTGGCTGGCGCTTTGTGAACCCCAAGATGAAGGCGCAATACGGCGTCGAATCCATGCCCGAAACCGGCGACAACGTTGCCACGGATTATGACATCAGCCGCGCCGACCAGGACGCTTTTGCCAAGCGCAGCCAGGACCGTTGGGAAGCAGCGGACAAGGCGGGAGTGTTTGCCGATGAAATCCCCCCTGTCTCGATCCCGCAGCGCAAGGGCGACCCGATTGTCTTTGACCGCGACGAACACCCGCGCCCCGGGACCACGATTGACGCGCTGACCAAGCTGCGCCCGATCAACGGCCCCGACCTGACCGTGACCGCGGGCAATGCCTCTGGCGTCAACGACGGCGCGGCGGCGATGCTGATGGCCTCCGAAGCGGCGGCGTCGCAGCACGGGCTGACCCCGATTGCACGCGTCGTCGGTATCTCTGCCGCCGGTGTTGAACCGCGCGTCATGGGCATCGGCCCTGTTCCTGCCAGCCAGAAAGTTCTGGCCCGCGCAGGTCTGACCATCGACCAGATGGATGTGATCGAACTGAACGAAGCATTCGCATCGCAAGGGATCGCCACATTGCGCGCGCTTGGCGTGGCGGATGATGCGCCTCATGTGAATGCCAACGGCGGCGCGATTGCCATCGGTCACCCGTTGGGGATGTCAGGTGCCCGTCTGGTCATGACCGCAGCCCTGCAGTTGAAACGCACAGGCGGCCGCTATGCGCTGTGCACTATGTGTGTCGGCGTCGGCCAAGGCGTCGCCATCATCCTCGAACGAGCTTAACCCAATTATCCCCCTGAAAGGATCTGAACGATGTATGCACAGATGATCAAATCCACCGGCCAAGGTGTCAAATCTCTCGAAGAGATGGATCCGCAGGAACGCGCCTTTCAGGAACGGATAAATGCGGGCGGCAAGATCGAACCGAAAGACTGGATGCCGGAAGGGTATCGCAAGAACCTGATCCGGCAGATCGGCCAGCACGCGCATTCGGAAATCGTGGGCCAGTTGCCAGAAGGCAACTGGATCACCCGCGCCCCGACGCTGGAGCGCAAAGCGATCCTGCTCGCCAAGGTGCAGGACGAGGCAGGCCACGGTCTGTATCTCTATTGTGCCGCCGAAACACTGGGGGTCAGCCGTGACCAGCTGACCCGCGACCTTCTGTCGGGCAAAATGAAATACAGCTCTATCTTCAATTATCCGACCCTAACATGGGCCGATATGGGGGCTGTCGGCTGGCTCGTGGATGGGGCCGCGATCATGAACCAGGTGCCCCTGCAACGCACATCCTACGGCCCCTATGCCCGCGCGATGGTGCGTATCTGCAAAGAGGAATCGTTCCACCAGCGCCAGGGCTACGACATCATGATGAAGATGGCGAAGGGCACAGNCGCGCAGCGCAAGATGGCGCAGGACGCGCTGAACCGCTTCTGGGGGCCTGCGCTGATGATGTTTGGCCCGTCGGACGAAAACTCTGTCCATTCGGCGCAATCGATGGCGTGGAAGATCAAGATGAACTCCAACGACGAACTGCGTCAGAAGTTCGTNGATGAATGTGTCCCGCAGGCCGAATATCTGGGCCTCACCGTTCCCGACCCCGATCTGAAATGGAACGAGGAACGCGGGCATTACGACTTTACCCAGCCCGATTGGGACGAATTCTTTGACGTGCTCAAGGGCAATGGCCCCTGCAATACCGAACGGCTCGCCGCGCGCAACAAGGCGTGGGACGACGGCGCGTGGGTGCGGGACGGTTTGATGGCACATGCGGCGAAGAAACGCGCCGCGAAACTGGCAGCGGAGTAAGCAAGATGAGCAGCCCAGAAGCAAAACCCTACCCCGGCACCCAAGCGGTCGACCACGGCAAGGCGCNCGCCGANGAATGGCCCCTGTTCGAGATTTTCATTCGCGGTCAGCACGGGCTGAGCCATCGCCACGTCGGGTCGCTTCACGCCGCTGACGCCGAAATGGCGATCAAGAATGCCCGCGATGTTTATACGCGCCGCAACGAAGGCGTGAGCATCTGGGTCGTCGAGGCCGCGCATATCGCCGCCTCCTCGCCCGAGGAAAAAGGCCCGCTGTACGAGCCCGCCAACGACAAAGTCTACCGCCACCCCACCTTCTTTGACATTCCAGACGAAGTGGGGGCGATGTGAGCACGGCGAATATAGACCCTAACAAAGGCGATTTGTTCGAATTTCTATGCCGGATGGGGGATAACACCCTTGTTCTGGGGCACCGCGTTTCGGAATGGTGCGGCCACGCCCCCGTGCTGGAGGAAGACATCGCGCTGGCGAATACCGCNCTGGATCTGATCGGCCAGACCACGCTTTGGCTGGATCTGGCGGGTAAGGTCGAAGACGCGGGTCGCGATGCGGATCGGCTTGCCTTTCACCGTGACGTCTGGGATTTCCGCAATCTGTTGTTGGTCGAACAGCCCAACGGCGATTTCGGCCAGACGATCATGCGCCAGTTCCTGTTTGACGCATGGCACCTGTCGCAGCTGACCGCCCTGATGGAAAGCAGCGATGCACAGATCGCCGCCATCGCGGAAAAGNCGAGCAAAGAGGTGACCTACCATCTGGAGCGCGCGACAGACACGGTGATCGGCCTTGGCGACGGGACCGAGGAAAGCCACCGCCGCATGCAGAACGCGCTGGACCTGTTGTGGCCCTATGTCGGGGAAATGTTCGTCGCGGACGCNGTGGACGAGGCTATGGTCNCAGCNGGCATCGCGCCCGATCCTGCCTCCCTGCGCNCCGCCTANGATACCTTGGTGAACGATGTCTTCACCGCCGCCACGCTNANACGGCCCGANAGCGATTTNGGNCATCGCGGNGGCAAATCCGGNAAACGCCATTCGGAACATCTGGGGCATATGCTGNCGCAGATGCAATGGCTGCAACGCGCCTACCCGGATGCGACATGGTAGNCGAAAAGCCTTCGTTAGAGACTGTTTGGGGCTGGCTNCACGCCGTGCCGGACCCCGAGATTCCGGTAATCTCGCTGACCGACCTGGGGATCATCCGCGATGTGCAATGGCAGGNTGACACGCTAGAGGTCACGGTGACGCCGACCTACTCCGGCTGCCCCGCGACGACGATCATCAACCTTGATATCGAAACGGCATTGCGCGGGCACGGGATCGAAAAACTGGCTCTAAAGCGGCAACTTTCGCCTGCCTGGNCCTCTGACTGGATGACCGACGCGGGCCGCGCCAAGCTGGAAAGCTACGGCATCGCCCCGCCCCAACCCGCAGGTGGCCCCGAACGCTGCCCCCGGTGCCAATCGACGCATCTGGAAAAGATCAGCCAGTTCGGATCGACCCCCTGCAAGGCGCAATGGCGCTGCACCGACTGTCTGGAACCCTTCGATTATTTTAAGTGTATCTGACCCATGAGCCAATTNCTCCCCTTATTAGTGACTGATATTCACCGCACCATCCGCGACGCGGTGNTCTTGACCCTACANCCCGAAGACCCAAAGGCGTTTGCCTTCAAGCAGGGTCANTATCTGACCTTCAAACAGGANTTCGACGGGACCGAGCTGCGCCGCAACTATTCCATTTGCGCCGGTCTGGACGACGGCGTGCTGCAAGTGGGGATCAAGCGGGTCGATGGCGGTGCCTTCTCTACCTTTGCGAACGAGGTGNTGAAGGTCGGGGATACGCTNCATGCCATGCCCCCCCAAGGCACGTTTTCCGCCGGGTTAGAGCCTGATNGCGCGCGGAATTACCTTGGCTTTGCCGGCGGNTCGGGGATCACGCCNGTGCTGTCGATCCTCAAGACGGTGCTGAAACGCGAGCCCAAATCGACCTTTACGCTGGTCTATGCCAACCGCGCTGTGAACACGATCATGTTCCGCGAAGAGCTGGAGGATCTCAAGAACCGCTATATGGGCCGGTTGAGCGTCATTCACATGCTGGAGAGCGGGCAGGACATCGACCTGTTCACNGGCCGTGTAGACCAGAATAAATGNGCCGAGTTGTTCAAGACCTGGATCGACGTGTCGGACATGGACATGNCCTTTATCTGNGGGCCGGAGCCGATGATGCTGGCCATCGCGGATGCCCTGAAAACCCACGGGTTAGAGCCTGATCAGATCAAGTTCGAACTGTTCAGCGAAAGCCAGCAGGGCCGTCTGGCGAAACAGGAAATGGCCAAGCGCAGCGAAGGTCAGGCGCAAACGCAGGTGACCGTGAAAATCGACGGCGCGCANCACAGCTTTACCATGGCNAAGGGGCANTCGGTGCTGGATGCCGCGCTAGAGAATAACCTTGATGCGCCCTTTGCCTGCAAGGCGGGGGTCTGTTCGACCTGCATGTGCAAGGTCACCGAAGGCGAGGTCGAGATGCTNTCGAACCACGCGCTNGAGGACTACGAAGTTGAACGNGGATACCGGCTGAGCTGCCAAAGNTATCCGCTGAGCGACACGCTTTTCATTGACTACGACCATCACTAAGGGNCCCAATATGCGCGATATCCAAAGCTTTGCCGCCGGACAATGGATCAACCCCGGCGCCGGTGCACGCAACATCGCAAGTGCTATCACCGGCGATGTGATCGCCCAAGCCGGCAATGACGCGCTGCAGGTTCAAACGATGCGGGCCTATGCCCGCGACGTCGGCGGCCCTGCCCTGCGCAAGCTGACCTTTCACGACCGAGCCCGGATGCTCAAGNCCGTCGCGCTCTACCTCAATGACCATAAACAGAGCCTATACGAGCTGTCGTTCGACACAGGCGGCACGCAGGCTGACCACATGATCGACGTGGATGGCGGGATCGGCACGATGCAGGTCTACGCCGCCAAGGGTCGCCGCGAAATGCCGGATGATCAGGTCTATCTTGATGGTCCCGTTGAACAGCTGGGCCGCGCGGGTCAGTTCATGGGCCGCCACATCTGCACGCCGNTGCAGGGCGTTGCGGTGCATATCAACGCGTTCAACTTCCCCGTTTGGGGCATGTTGGAAAAGCTCGCCCCGACGCTGCTTGCCGGGGTGCCTGCCATCGTTAAACCCGCCACCGCCACCTGTCAGGTGACCGAGGCCTGTTTCCGCCTGATGATCCAATCCGGTATTCTGCCAGACGGCGCGATCCAGTTGGTGACGGGGGGCTTGGGCGATATGCTGGACCACCTCGATTGTCAGGATGTCGTCAGCTTTACCGGCTCTGCTGAAACGGCACTGAAACTGCGCAGCANCCCTGTGTTGGTCGAACGCTCCGTCCGGTTCGCGTCNGAACAGGATAGTCTCAATGCCTCNGTGTTAGGGTCTGATGCGGGCCCCGGCACGCCCGAGTTTGATCTGTTTGTGAAAGAGGTCCAGCGCGAGATGACGGCCAAGGCGGGGCAGAAATGCACCGCCATCCGCCGGATCATGGTACCGCANCCCCATGTGGANGCGCTGATCGCCGCGCTGTCGGACCGGNTGGCCAAAGTCACCATCGGCGATCCNCGNCTTGAAGGCACGAAAATGGGCGCGCTTGTTTCGCAATCGCAGCGCCGCGACGTGCTNGAGAAAGCCGCCCTGATCGGGTCNGAGGCGACGCGTGTCTTTGGCGACCCCGATGCCTTTGCGGTCGAGGGTGCGGATGCCCAGAAAGGNGCNTTTGTCCCGCCGATGCTGTTCCACTGCGCCGATCCCGATGCCGCCACGCATGTGCACGACACCGAGGCTTTTGGCCCTGTGTCCACCATCATGCCNTACCGCGACACCGATCACGCCATCGCGCTGCTGAACAAAGGCAAAGGGTCNCTGGTCGCNTCCATCATCACCCGCNACGGCGAGACCGCNCGCGACATGGTGATGGGCGCAGGCGCGTTTCACGGGCGGCTCTATTTCAANAACCGCGACTCGATGGCCGAGGCGACGGGCCACGGTGCCCCCCTGCCCCANATGGTCCACGGGGGNCCGGGGCGTGCAGGNGGCGGCGAGGAACTGGGCGGCGTGCGCGGTGTCATGCACTATATGCAGCGCACCGCCATTCAGGGCAGCCCCGATATTCTGACCGCCATCGGCAAGCAATGGGTGCCCGGCGCGACCGAGATTTCGGACCGCGACCACCCGTTCACCCGCCGCTTTGNCGCGCTGGATCTGGGCGAGACGTTCAATTCNGCCAGCCGCACCGTGTCGCTGGAGGATATCGAGACNTTCGCCCATTTCACCGGTGATACGTTTTACGCGCATATGGATGACGCNGCCGCCAAGGCNAACCCGTTCTTTCCNGGCCGTGTNGCCCATGGCTATCTGCTGCTGAGCTTTGCCGCAGGGCTGTTCGTGCAGCCNGACCCCGGCCCTGTGCTGGCGAATACCGGGCTGGACAACCTGCGCTTTATGGCACCGGTGCANGCGGGCGACAGCATNAAGGTNCGGCTCAGNGTCAAGGCAAAGACGCCTCGCAATGACGAATACGGTGAGGTACGCTGGCACGTGACCCTGACCAATCAGGATGATGCCGCCGTGGCCGAGTATGAATTGCTGACGATGAATGCCTATTGACGACTTTGACCTTGCGATCGCCCCTCTGAAAGACCTTGGCGGCCAGCGCGTCTGGTCTTTGATGATCAGTCTCTTTGGTGATCTGGCCCGACAGGAAGGGCAGATCATCGGCGGGCCGGTGCTGTCGGCGATCATGTCGGCGATGGACGTCCGCCCCGAGGCCGCGCGCGTGGCCNTGCATCGTTTGCGNAAGGACNAATGGATCGCNTCCGAGAAACACGGGCGGATCAGCCATCACAGCCTNACCCCCGAAGGCCGCGCCCAAAGTCAGGCGGCCAGTGGCCGGATCTACGCCACCCCTGACGATCTGCCGGAGCACTGGCAAATGGTCGTGACCGATGACGCCGACTATGGCGCGCTGGAAAAGGCGGGATTCACCACGTTGATGCCGCGCCTATATGTCGGGGANGCCGNCCTGCCTGTGCCGAANGATGCCGCCACGCTGCCCGGTNAGGCTGNCCCCGACTGGATGAAACGCCAGCTAGAGCCTGCCTCCCTTGCCGAAAGCTATGCGCAGCTGTCAGACGCCTTGCACCATGTCGCGCGCGACCTTGCCGGTGCCGACACGCTAACGCCGTTGCAAATTGCGACCCTACGCTGCCTGATCGTGCATAATTGGCGCCGCCTTGCGCTGAAGCATCCCGCGCTGCCGCGTCCGCTGATCCGCGATGATTGGGCCGGTCTGGTCGCGCATCAAAGGGTTGCTGCCCTGCTCGCGGCCTATCCACGCCCCGACCTGCCGGAAATCGCCACCGCCTGAGGCCGCGCAGAAAGCGATGCTTTCCCAACGCGCGCCGTCGGGATATAGGNAGGGCATGACAAATACAGTTTACCAAAATGACCTGCCCGACGGGCTGAACCTTGGACCGATGGTCGCGATCGATTGCGAAACCATGGGGCTGCATCCGCACCGTGACCGGCTGTGTGTNGTGCAGNTGTCCGGCGGTGACGGGAACGCGCATCTGGTCCAGATNGCCAAGGGCCAGACCGAGGCCCCTAATCTTTGNGCCCTGCTTGAAGACCCGCATGTGCTCAAGCTGTTCCACTATGGCCGGTTTGACATNGCNGCTTTGCTGAACACCTTTGGGGCCAAGGCCGCGCCGGTCTATTGCACCAAGATCGCCAGCCGCCTTGTGCGCACCTATACCGACCGCCACGGGCTTGCCAAACTCTGCCAAGAACTGCTGAGCGTCGATATCTCCAAACAGCAGCAATCCAGCGATTGGGGTGCCGAGACGCTGACCAAAGCGCAGATCGACTATGCCGCCTCGGACGTGCTGCACCTGCACAAGCTGCGGGACGTGCTGAACCAGATGTTGATCCGCGAAGGACGCATCGAGCTCGCGCAAGCGTGTTTTGAATTTTTGCCAACCCGTGCCCAACTCGATTTGGATGGCTGGCCCGAAACGGATATTTTTGCACACGCATGACCACACCTTTCCTAGATACCGCCCGCCGCGTCATCCGCACCGAAGCCCAAGCGCTTGAACAACTGGCCGACAGTCTGGACGACCGTTTTCGTCAGGCNATCGACCTGCTGGTCGCGACCCGTGGNCGGGTGATTGTCACCGGCATCGGCAAGTCCGGCCATATCGCCAAAAAGATCGCNGCGACGCTGGCAAGCACNGGCACGCCCGCGCAGTTCGTCCACCCTGCCGAGGCAAGCCACGGCGATCTGGGGATGATCACCGGCGATGATGTGGTGCTTGCGATCTCGAACTCGGGCGAAGCGCCGGAGCTTGCCAATCTGATCGCCTATTCGCGNCGCTTTTCCATCCCGCTGATCGGCATCACCAGCCGCGCGCAAAGCAGCCTTGGNGCGCAATGCGACGTGGTGCTGGAACTGCCGCAANTGGCAGAGGCCTGCGGGACCGGCGTGGTGCCGTCGACATCGACCACGATGACACTGGCGATGGGGGATGCTGTGGCGATTGCCCTGATGGAAAATCGCGCCTTCACCGCCGAACATTTCCGCGAATTCCACCCCGGTGGCAAACTTGGCGCACGGCTTAGCCGCGTCGCTGACCTGATGCACACGGGCGATGCGCTTCCGCTGGTGCAGGTCGATGCCCCGATGTCCGACGCGCTGATGGCGATGAGCAGTAAATCCTTTGGCGTGGTGATTGTCACCGACAGCAACGGCGCGCTGGCCGGTATCATCACCAGCGGCGATTTGGGGCGTCACCTGGACGGGCTGATGTCCAAAACCGCGCGCGAGGTCATGACGCCGACCCCTGTCACCGTCGCACCCGACGCGCTGGCGGAAAAGGCCGTGGGCATCATGAACGCCCGCAAGATCACCTGCCTTCTGGTGCTGGACCCCGCCCAAGGGGACGTCCCCGCAGGTCTGCTGCATATCCACGACTACCTACGCGTCGGTCTGGGCTAGGGCGCGATGCAGGGGGACCGTTACACAAGGCTGATCTCTTGGCTCAAGGTGCTGTTCCCCTTGGCAGCGCTTGGCCTGCTGTCGACCCTATTCCTGCTGTCGCGCGCGATTGATCCCGGGCAGGCCATCCCCTTTGCCGAGAAAGAGGTGCAAGATCGCCTGCGCGACCAGCAGATCACCGGCCCCTTCTTTACCGGCGCAACGTCAGAGGGGGACGAGCTGTCGTTCTACGCCGATGTGCTCACCCGCCCCGACGGGCAGACCGGCATGAACCACGCCGAAAACCTGCGTGCGACGATCAACACCCCCGAGGGATCGACCTTTCGCCTGCAATCGGATCTCGCCGATTTTGACATTGCCGAGGACGTGGCCGATCTGCTGGGCAAGGTGATCCTGACGACCTCGACCGGATACCGGCTGCAAAGCGAAAAGATCACGTCAGACCTGTCGGGGCTGAATATCCAGTCGCCGGGCGCGGTCCACGGCACCACCCCAGGTGGTACGCTGGAGGCTGGTGCCATGTCGATAACGCAAACAGATGAACAAACCGCCCCCCAATTGGTTTTCACAAACCGGGTGAAGCTGATATACAAACCGAAATCCAAATCAGAGTGACGCACGTGAAACACCTACTGCTGCCCGTTTTCCTGCTCCTTTCCGCGATGCCAATCGCCGCACAAGGGACCAATGTGGCCTTTGGGTCGATCCGTCAGGATACCGGCCTGCCCGTCGAGGTGACCGCCGACAACCTGTCAGTCGATCAAGGGGACGGATCGGCTGTTTTCACTGGGAATGTGCTGATCGGTCAGGGCGAGATGCGCCTGTCCGCCGCACGCGTTCTGGTTGTGTACCGTGCAGACGCCGAAGGCATCGCGCGGCTTGAAGCGACGGGCGGTGTGACCCTTGTCTCGGGCAAGGACGCCGCCGAATCAGAGCGCGCGGATTACGACATCGACACGGGCACGATCGTGATGTCGGGGAACGTGCTGCTGACCCAAGGGCGCAATGCGCTCAGCTCTGACACGATGAGCGTCAAGCTGTCGGACGGCACGGCGCAGATGTCCGGCCGCGTGAAAACAATCCTGCAAACGGGCAGCAACAACTGATGTCTTCCCCGAATTTGACGGTCACGGATGGCGCAAGCGGTCTGCGCATCGAACACCTGCGTAAATCCTACCGCAAGAAAACCGTGATCCGCGACTTCTCGATGGAGCTGAACCGGGGCGAGGTTGTTGCCCTGCTGGGGCCGAACGGGTCCGGCAAGACGACCACGTTTTACGCCGTGGCCGGGCTGGTCATGCCCGAAGGCGGCACTGTCACGATTGATGGCAAGAACGTCACCACCCTGCCGATGTATCGCCGCGCACAGCTTGGCATCGGCTACCTCCCGCAAGAGATGAGCATCTTTCGCGGGCTGAGCGTGCAAGACAATATCTCGGCGATTCTGGATATCTCTATCTCTGACGCGCGCGGGCGGCGTGAACGGCTTGAAGCCTTGCTGTCGGAATTTTCCATCGAACACCTGCGCCGTGCGCCGGCCTTGGCCCTGTCAGGCGGGGAGCGTCGCCGCGTGGAAATCGCCCGCTGTCTGGCGGCCGATCCCAAATACCTGCTGCTCGACGAGCCCTTTGCGGGCGTGGACCCGATTTCGGTGGATGACATCCGCCATCTGGTTGCCGATCTGAAAAAGCGCGGCATCGGCGTGCTGATCACCGACCATAACGTGCGGGAAACATTGGATATTGTGGACCGTGCCTACATCTTGCACGAAGGCACTGTGCTGATGTCCGGCACCCCCGAAGAGGTCGTGCAGAACGAGAATGTGCGCCGGGTCTACCTGGGCGATAACTTCCGCATTTCCTAATCAACTACAGACATATTGCGCTAGTTTCCGCACATCCATGCGCCGGATTCATTTGACAACGCGGCCCAATCACGCGCTCAATAGGACTATGGCGAGACGGCGTATCATGTTTGTGCTGCATCCCCCCCTTCCCAAAGGGATGGTGTCTCTCAAACTCGTCGCATCGTTATTCACCCGCATCTGACCCCGCCTTTACCGCATTTTATGCGGCCTATGGTGTTGTCCGGATCATAAGAACAAGGAGAATTTATGCGGTACCAAATCAGTGGCAAACAAATCGACATCGGCGAAGCCCTGCAAACGCATGTGAAAACGGAATTGGGCGAAGCTGTCCAGAAGTATGCTGAGCGTCCGACGGACGCGAATGTCATCTTTTCCAAATCCGGTCACGAGTTCGTCTGCGAAACGACGGTGCACCTATCGACTGGCCTTACGGCGTCAGCGAAAGCGCATGCTACTGATATCTATGGATCTTTCGATTCATGTGCAGCAAAGATGGAAAAGCAGCTGAGGCGCTACAAGCGACGGTTGAAAGATCACCATCGCGAGCGTGCGCAACCGGTTGAACTTTTCGGTGCATCCTCGTATATCCTCGCCTCAGAAAGCGATTCAGACGCGCAGGAACCCGAAACACTCCAACCCATGATCATCGCGGAAATGCAGACCAAGATCGCGACCTTGTCTGTGGGTGAAGCTGTGATGCAGATGGAAATTTCGGGAACGCCTGTCGTGGTCTTCCGCAAAGACGGTCAAGAAGGCGTAAACGTTGTCTACCGTCGCGATGACGGCAACATCGGCTGGATCGATCCGTCGTAACACAAACCGGACCCATCAGCGGCCGAGAACAGAGCGAGCAGAATGAATTTTGCGAAACTCCTAAAGCCGGGGGCTGTCAAAGTCCTCACATCGGCCTCAAGCAAGAAACGCCTGCTCCACGACATCGGGGAGCTGGCGCATAATGCTTACGGCTTGAAAGCCGCCGCGGTGGTCGAAGCCTTGATGACGCGCGAGTCCCTTGGTCCGACAGGCGTGGGCCACGGGGTCGCGCTGCCCCACGCGCGGCTTGAAGGTCTGGACAATGTGCTGGGGGCCTTTGTGCTTCTCGACAAGCCGATCGATTTCAACGCGGTCGACCGCCAGCCGGTCGATATCGCCTTTGCCCTGTTTGCCCCTGAAAGCGCGGGTGTCGAACACCTCAAGGCGCTGGCGCTGGTGTCGCGTACACTGCGCAATGCCTCTGTCTGTTCTAAGCTGCGGGCCAACCCGGACCCTGCCACGCTTTACGCGATCCTGACCGAAGCACAGGCAACGCAGGCCGCCTAAGCGGCGCTACCCCCAGCTTTTGAACCCGAACATCATATAGTCCCGTTGGTACGCGTCGGATGCGCGTTTTTCGATGTCGGCATCATAGATGTCGGCCAGCGCATAGGGGTGGGTTGCGGGTCGTGCGGGCAAGGCTGCGGGCGGTTGCACCCCGACGCTTTGCGCCAAGGCTGACAGNTCTGCGGCNAGNGCGTCCTCGCGGATGATCCGGTCNGGCAAGGCGAATTCNCCGAAACCCTGTACCGCCTGCGCCTGCGTGCACCANGCCTGATCCACACGGATTGCNGTCTGCCCGTTCAGATTCCCCTTGAGGAAGGTCAGAAACGCCTTGAACGCCGNGCGATGCGCGTCGGCGTCATAGCTGTTGTCCGGTTCGCCTTTCGGCAGCGGCAGCTTGTAGCGGTTGATCAACGTCGTGCGCAGCTGCGGGTAGCTGCCTTTGNCNGTGGTCACGATGTGCCGGCAGAACGCGTCATGCGCACGGTCCACCGGATGCCGCAGCACGGTGAAACTGCGGTGACCGGGATGCCGGCGCTTCCATTGGCGCAACTGNTTCTGGTTCAACTTGGTTTGCAGCTTGTCCCGCCCGACACCATCCAGCGCCGCCATCCAGTCCAGCACCTGCGGCTCTGGCCCGCTGCGCAAGGGCAAATAAAGCAACGGAGCTTCGGCCGCCGCGACATAGGACGGCACCACCGGCCCGCGGCGGGGTTCGAAATTCGGGGTGCGGGTCAGGTCGAAGCGATCCATCCGGCCAAGCGCATCCAGCATATCGTCATAATTGCTGACCTTGGCCGAGATCGGGTCGGGGTTCTGCTTTTTCAGACTTTTATCCAACGCCTCTAGCGGNTGNTCCACGCCCAGATACCGCGCCAGACCGTTCATCACCTCGACGCTTTGCAGATCCTCATANGCCACGTAAAACGCCGTCTGCCCCAGCTTCTGCAACCGGTTCAACAGTGTCAGTTGGAACGCCTGAAGTGCCTCTAGGTGNTCCGAGAATTCTTCTTCGTCAAAGACGGCTTGCGCCTTNTTCCGCGCTTTCACNTCCGTCANTTTCCACTGNCCNGTGCTGCGNGCGATCTTCCANCTGACGTAGCTTTCGACAGGGTTGCGCGTCAGGATNATCTTGGCGCAGGTNNCGTCNTCCANCAGCGGNTCCAGNACGCGCGGNTCGTGGTTGTGGAAATAGCGAAACCCGCCGATGCCCTTGGTCTTGTCGCGTATCGCAACCAGCAGNTTTGTCGGGTCGTCGTCCCGTGTTTGCTGGTCTATGCCCAAAATCTCGGTGCTTTTGGGGTAGCCGATAAAATGCGGGTTGAAGGCCTCGCCGTGGCAGGTGATCCCGTCAAAGGCNTTCAGGTTACTCTCCAGAAAGTTGGAGCCCGTGCGCATTTCGGCAAAGACGACAAAGCTTTTGAATTTAGAACTCATATTTATTGCACCAGATAGGGTTTGCGCGGCGGTTTCTGGGGGGCCGACATGCCACGTTCAACNGGNAAGTCGCCCATCAGATAGGGGTGCATCCCCTGGTTCTTGAGGTTCTGCAGGAATTGGCCAAAGCCGGTGAGATCCGCCATCTTCGGAACCTCGGACAGACGACCGGTTTTGACCTGCCCNATCTCGTCCAGNATGCTTTGCAGCGGCTCCATCGGGGCTTCGATGAATTCGGCCATCGTCCAGATCCGCACCCGCGCCTTGGCGTAATGCGACCGCAGCACCTTCATGTGTTCGCTTTCGATCTTTTGCAGCGCGGCGGCGGTGCGGCGAATGTCGGCGAAATCCTGATTGGACCGGAACANCGGCACNGCCCAAGCCCCGGTGATCACCGACACCTGCGCATTCGGATCCTTGGCGATGTTCCAGACGATATCCTGATTGTCCTGTGGTCCGAACTGGAAGCATTGACGTTCGCCACGGGTGTTCCAGATCAGATTGGTCAGAAANGCCTTGGGGTCGTAGTCGCGTATCTTGGCGCTATTGCTCAGCGCCCCGTTGATCGAGTTCTGCCCATCGGCAAAATGCACGCGATCCGGTGCGAACAGATGGCCATGCACCCGCGCGCCGGTGGATTTGGTGAGCCAGGGTTCAAAGTTCTCGAACAGCTCGACAAATCCCTGAAACACGGAATAGGGCGCGGCAGTGACGCCGTTTTCCCANTCTTCATTGGGGAAGCGGCTTTGCATATAGAGCCCCGCCCGCCCCCGCGTGCGCCGTTCAACCGCTTTGGCAAAGACACGGTCAATCTTGCCGGGGTTNGGCTCTGTCCGCTTCATGGCACCCGCCTCATCGGTGAGGAACGCCTCGTAGAGCCTGTCCGCTTTGGGCCATATCTTGCGCGCGACAAAGCAATCGGACCGCCGCAGAAGCTGGAGGTGATCGTCGTAAAAGATATGCGGCTTGCCCTGAAAATCGAATTTGGACAGGGTCAGCGACCGACTTTCGATCTGGGTCGAATACAGCCGGGCGAGCGTCTGGAAGTAGCTTTCATCCGGTATCCAGACGTGGCGGAAATANGCGTCGTATGCNGCGCGTTTCGGNTCTTGCAGGATCGCCGACAGGGTTTGNCGCGTCAGGCACCACCATTGCGACCCCATATGCGGCACNACCCCCTTGGGGATACGCCGTTTGAGCCCGATAAAGCGNTGNANNGCNACCGCCTTGTCGAACAGATAGCGCCGCCGTTTCCACGAGAAGGGAAAACGCATGGTAAAACGTTCTTCGTCCAGCCCGCCAACGGTCCAGGGCACATCGGCTGTGGTGGCGCTTTCGATGAAATCGGTGCGCGGGCGGGCGGCAAGATAGTCGATCAGCTCTTTCACCGGACGCAGCGGCAGGCATGACCCCGATGCCAGATATACATGGCGCACATCCGGAAAGCGGTTCAGCATCATCTCGGACGCGGTTTGCGAGGCGGCCACCAGCCCCCATGTCCCCCATTCGCAACGGTATCTTTTGCTGAACACCAGCGCGGGCACATCCGCCAACGCCTGCACAAAAGCATCATGGGTCTGGCGTGGCACCGATTTATCGACATGGATCACCACCGGACAGCCCGCCGCCGCCCAATGCCGCGCGACCTGTTCGGCGCGGCCAAGGGCGGTGTGCACCAGCATGACGATCCCGACGCTCATGCCCAGTTCCCCTTGGACATGAGACCCAGAATCTCGAGCTGGCGCCAGTTGATATATTTCTCGGACCACTTGCCCCACAGCTGCGGGTTCTGGTCGGGGTTGTTGGCATAGGTCTTGTATTCGATGGATTTGGCATAGTGCTGGCCGCGCACAAGCTCCTCTGCCGCTTTGGCGCTAAAGGTATCCAGGAATTTGGCATGAAGCAGCACGCCTGATGCTTTCTCTCCGCCCCATTCGTCATAGACACGGTTCAACCCGCGCGGCAGCAGCATATGGGTGGAACTGACATAGGCATAGCGCCGGTCCCATTTGACCAGGGGCACCTTGTTCAGCGCGGGGGCCTTGGCGGGCTTATGTTTGAAAAATACCCGCGCACGCGGCCCGCCCTGTATCCACAGGTTTCCATATTTGGCATTGCGCGAAATCGCGTAGTTGCCGCTGTCGAACCACGATGCGATCTCCATCGGGTTCTGCCCCTCTCGATAGGGTTCATCCCCCAACCGTCCCTTGGGGTAGACATCCAGCAGCATCGCACCAAAGCTGCGGATCTCGCAGTTGTCCAGCCAGTCGGTCAGCGCCTGAACCGGCCGCGTATCGCAAAACGGATAGACAAAGAATTCATCCGGATCGACCACCAGCACCCAATGCCCGTGCGCGTATTTGCGTTTGAGGTAGTTCATCCAGTCGACACCGAACCCCGACCGCCGATAGCTGGCATCCGTATGCCAGACAGAGACATCCTTCATCCCGCGCAGGTAATCGGCACTGCCGTCGTCGGACCCGTTATCGACAAAGAGAAAGTGGTTGATCCCCAGCTCTCGATAATACTCCAGGAAATACGGGAGCCGGATTTTCTCGTTCCGCATGGTGCAGACAAGCAAGACATCATCGGGACGGATGGCGCTGGTGTTGTCCTGAACATGTGTCAGCTCGGACGACTTGCGCAGCGCCCGGATCAACCGCCGCTTGCGCCGCACGCGCATCTTGTAAGAATCCCAAAGGCTCACGTGTTCTCCATACCCTGCGCGGAATGCCCCGCCGGCCTAAGGCCTTCATTCCATCAGGTTCCAAGCCAATATGTCATGGGCCGTGTTCATAAACAACGTACTTTGAAACAGTTACGCGTTGCACGAATGACGGGCAGGACCGAGGAATATCAAGCCCAGGGGCTGCGCATCAGGTCGCAGTCGTCCAGATCCGCCGGTCCGGTATAGCGCCGCGCATCTGCGTGCCACAGATCGGGGGCGTCGGCGATCTGGTCATAGTAACCGTCAAACTGCTCCGGGTTGTGAAAATGCTGCCCCCGTGCCTTTTCCTGACGGGACTTCGCAATGATCTCTGGCAGGAACTTACTGTGCAGCAACACCCCCGAGACCGTCTTCCCCCCCGGCCCGTCGTAGATGTCATTCAGCGCGGGCGGCAGGATGGAGTGGGTCGAATTCACATAGACATAGCGCCGATGCCAGCGGACCAGCGGTATCTTGTTCAACGTCGGTGACTGGCTGGGACGATCGGCAAAGAAAACCCGTTCGCGGGCACCACCCTGCACCCAGAGATTGTTCATCGGCCACTGGCGCACCGCCCGATAGGGGGCGGGGTCGAACCAATCCAGCACCTGCGCCGGGTCTTGACCGGGGTCATAGGGCTGCGCGCCCAATGAGCCCTTTGGGAACATATCCAGCATCAGCGTGCCGAACCCTTTGCGCGCTTTACGCTCAAGTTGAGCGGTCAACACGGGCAGTTTCCGCGTCTCCATCTGGTCATAGACCAGCAGCTCGTCCGCATCGACGGTCAGGCACCAGCGCCCGTGCCCATGCCGCCANAGCANCCAGTTCAGCCANTCCAGCCCGAACCGCGACGCGCGATAGCTGGCAGAGGTTTGCCACAGGGTCACATCGGGCTGTGCCGCCAGCATTTCGGTGCTGCCATCGTCACTGCCATTGTCGATCATCAGAAAATGCGCAACGCCAAGATCGCGGTAGTGATCCAGAAAATACGGAAGCCGCGCGGACTCGTTGCGCAGCACGACAAAGGCGAGCACNCCNTCGCGCGGAATGGCGGGCCGCGTTGGTGCCTTCAACTGATGCCGCGACCGAAATGCACGCCACANCAGNCGCCGCCGTTTCAACCGCATCCGATAGGCACCCCANANNCGGGCCCCTCGNGACGCGGGAACAGCGGCGCTGTCGGTCATGCGCTATAGTGGCCGGTCTGGTGCCATCTCCACGCGTCGGTGATCATCTGCTGCAGGGTNGACCGTGTGGGNCGCCAGCCCAGCTCTGTCTCGGCGCGGACCGAGCCCGAGACCAGCTTGGTGCAATCGCCCGGNCGCCGGTCGCCTTCGGTCATGGGCACGGCGCGGTTGGTGACCTCGCGGCTGTGTTCCACAACCTCGCGCACGGAAAACCCGGTGCCGGTGCCCAGATTGAACACGCGACTGCCCTTATCCTCTCGCAGCCAGTTCAGCCCCAGAACATGGGCATCGACCAGATCGCAGACATGCACATAATCACGAATGCAGGTGCCATCGGGCGTATCGTAATCGGTGCCAAAGATCGTCAGCGCATCGCGTTTGCCGTCGATAGCGTCCAGCATCAGCGGGATCAAATGTGTCTCGGGCTGGTGGAATTCGCCGACCTCCCCTTCGGGGTCGGCACCGGCCACGTTGAAATAGCGGAAGATCACNCTTTGCAGGCCATAAGCCGCCTCGAAATCGCGCAGGATATCTTCGATCGCGCGTTTGGAGGCCCCGTAGGCGTTGATCGGGTGCTGCGCGCTATTTTCATCCAGCACGACATTGTCCTGATCNCCATAGGTCGCGCAGGTGGACGAAAAGACGAAGTGTTTGCAGCCTGCGGCAACCGTCGCCTCGATCAGGTTCANCGACCCTTCGACGTTGTTGCGCCAATAGGTGCCGGGCTGTTTCATNCTATCGCCCACTTGGCTAAGCGCGGCAAAATGCATGACGGCGACCGGCTGGTATTGTTCAAACGCGGCGTCAATCTCGGCGCGGTTCAGCAGGTCACCCTGCACGAACGGGCCGAATTTTACTGCGTCACGCCAGCCGGTGACCAGATTATCGAAGGTNACGGGGGTATGCCCTGCNGCGGCCAGCGCCTTGCACGCGTGCGACCCGATATAGCCCGCNCCGCCGGTGACCAAGATATTCGCCATACGCCCGTCCCTATCGTCCTGCGCTTATTGCGCTGCGGTTTCACCCTGCATGATGTCTTGCAGATACGCACGCAGATCATCGCGCAGCTCTTCACGTGNCANCCCNAAGGACACGGTCGCCTGCANGAAACCGGATTTGGANCCGCAGTCGAAACGCTGGCCNTTGAAGCGGTAGCCATAGACATCNTTNCCTTGNGTCAGCTCTGCTGCNATNGCGTCGGTCAGCTGGATNTCCCCGCCNGANCCGGACTTCAGCTGGTTCAGGTTNTTCAGCACGTTTGGCGACAGGATATAGCGGCCGATNACGGCAAGGTTCGACGGCGCGTCNTCGGCTTTGGGCTTTTCGACCATNCCCTTCACCTTGACCAGCTCGCCATCGGTTTGGCCCTCGTCGATGTCCAGCATCCCGTAGGAGGAGGATTTTTCAGGGTTCACTTCCATCGCCGCAACCATGTTGCCGCCGGTCTCGTTATAGGCTTCGATCATCTGCTGCAGGCAGGGCTTGTCGGCAGCGATCACGTCATCGGGCAGCATCACCGCAAAGGGTTCGTTGCCGATCAGACGACGGGCGCACCATACCGCGTGGCCCAGACCAAGCGCTTTGTGCTGGCGGATATAGGCGATGGCACCGCTGTCCATATTGGTGCTTTTCAGGATCTCCATCAGCTCTGTCTTGCCCTTGGAGCGCAGTTCCTGTTCCAGCACGGGAGAGTGGTCAAAGTAATCTTCCAGCGCGCCCTTGCCGCGGGAGGTGACGAAGATGAATTCCTTGATGCCCGCCGCGCGGGCCTCGTCGATGGCGTATTGCACCAGCGGGCGATCGACCAAGGTCATGATCTCTTTGGGGACAGATTTCGTCGCGGGCAAAAACCGCGTTCCCAAACCTGCCACCGGAAAAATCGCTTTTGTTACTTTCTTAGCCATGTGAAATCGTCGCCTTTATACATTTACGTGCGGATAACCGAGTTAGCGCTCATTGAATTGCAAACCACCATGCTGCCAGCCCTAAATATGGGCAGCGCCTAAAATATGGCGGCTTCTTGCTGATTTTGCGGTCAAAAGCTCCTTTATGCCGCAGCTTGCACATCTTTGCGCCTTATCCGCCGTTTTCGTTAAATAAATCAAAACGTCGGATCGCTGTGGCTTTATTCTTTACAGGTTGCACGCCCCACCGCAATATTGGTGATTGCGGGGGGCGGTGCGGTTACGCCAACCCCATCTCGGCCATCATCGCTTCGATCTTTGGCACATCTTCGGGGTTGTTCAGCTCCCAGAACTGGCGGCCCTTGGCCTCGACCTCGACGCAGAGCACCTTGTGGCTGTTTTCCATGAAGCGCAGCTGCTCCAACCCTTCAAGCTGTTCAAGCGGGCCGACCTTCCATGACGGATAGGCCGCCAGCGCGTCGGGGCGATAGGCATAGACGCCCACGTGGTGAAACACCGGCGTGGCATCGGTATCCTCATAGGTTTTCGACGTGAACGGCACGACTTCCTTTGAAAAATACATCGCCGCATGATCCGCTGCGAAAACGGCGGTGGTGCCCCCCACCCGACCNGCTTTGCGGTCGGCCAGCAGCCCGTTCAACGCCGCGCCATCGCAGCGCAATACCGGCGTCGCGATCCCGGCATCAGGGTCGCCTTGCAGACCCTGCACAAGGCTTTCGACAAACCAATGTGGTGTCAGCGGCGCGTCGCCTTGCAGGTTCACCACGATGTCATAGCCACCGCCCAGAACCGCATGGGCTTCGGCGCAACGCTCTGTCCCGTTGGCACAGTCGACCGAGGTCATCACCACCTCGGCCCCGAAGGCTTCGGCGGCGTCCTTGATGCGATCATCATCGGTGGCCACAACGACCTTGTCGACGCCCTGAACCTCGCAGGCAGCACGCCAGCTGCGTTCGATCAGGCTGCGTGCCGTACCGCTCGCCCCTGTCAACAGCGCCAGCGGTTTCGCCGGATAGCGGGTGGAGGCATAGCGGGCGGGAATGACAATAAGGACCGACATCAGGAGGCTTTCAGTTCAACGCCCGGCGCATGGGCGATAAAGAAGGGGTTGGCGAAATCGGCTTTGCCGTAGGTCAGCGGGGTCAGGTCGTCAAAGCGCACAACGGCCCCACCAGCGCCGGTCAGAACCGCGTGGCCTGCAGCCGTGTCCCATTCCATCGTGCGCCCGACGCGTGGGTACAGATCCGCCTCGCCCGTGGCGATCAGGCAGAACTTCAGCGACGAGCCCGCGCTTTTCATGTCGCGCACATTGTATTTCGCGATGTAGTCATCGGTCGCCTGATCGCGGTGCGACTTGGACGCGACGACCATCAGCGCGGCATTATCCGGCGTAGAGACTGATATCGGCTGCACAGGGCCCATGCTGTCTTTTGGGAAATCGCCGGTTTCCTCGACCGCGCTGCCATCGGCCAGCGTGAAGAACATGCGCGAACGGGCGGGGGCATAGACAACACCGCGCGTCGGCACGCCGCCTTCGACCAGCGCGATGTTCACGGTGAAATCACCCCGACGGTTGATGAACTCTTTCGTGCCGTCCAGCGGGTCCACGATCAGGAATGTATCGCCCGACGCCGAATGGGTGGCCGATTGCTCTTCCGTGACAAGCATCACATCAGGGAACGCCGCGCGCAGCCCGTCCGAGATGATCTTGTCNGCCGCTTCGTCGGCAATGGTCACGGGGCTTTCGTCGGATTTGGTTTTGACCTCGAAATCATCCGCGCCGTAAATCTCCATGATCTTGTCGCCTGCTTCGATCGACAAACGGCGCATCACCGTTACCAGTTGCTCATAATCCATAATGTCGCGGCCTTTTCAGTTTCGTTGATTACTTTGCGCAAACCCCTTATGATTGCGCCTTGACGGAACAGCAAGAATTCCGTGCGAGGGTACGTCACAAAGAGGCTTTACGATGTTTCAACCAAGGCGCACCAACACGGGCAATTTCCGCTCGGCCGTTAACTTCTTCGAACTCGTCTACCACTCCGTCGTGCGCTCTGTGCGCAAGCAGCACAATAATGCCTTTGCCGCCATCGGGATCAACATCCTGCAAGCGGTGATCTTTGTTGGCGTGTTCTATGTCATGTTCTCGGTTCTGGGGATGCGCGGGTCGGCCATTCGGGGCGATTTCGTGATCTACATCATGACCGGCATCTTTCTGTTCATGGTGCACACCAAAACGGTTGCCGCCGTCGCCGCTGCCGAGGGNCCGGCAAGCGCGATGATGAAACACGCGCCGATGACCACGATGATCGCACTGGCTGCGGCGGCCTTGGGCGCGCTGTATATTCAGATGCTATCGCTGATCCTGATCATGTCGGTCTATCACCTCGCCTTCAATCCGGTGGTGATCTACGANCCGTCGGGCGTGATGTTCATGCTGATGATCGCGTGGTTTACGGGCGTGGCCGTGGGGATGGTGCTGCTGGCCATCAAGCCTTGGGCACCGGCCTTTACGCAGATCTTCACGACGATNTACCANCGNGCNAATATGATCGCCTCGGGCAAGATGTTTCTGGCCAATTCGCTGCCGTCCTTCATGCTGGCCATGTTCGACTGGAACCCCTTGTTCCACGTCATCGACCAGGCGCGCGGATATGCGTTTATCAACTACAACCCGCGCTACAGTAACTGGGANTANGCGGTTTGGGTCGGTGTGGTCCTGATGGTGATCGGGCTGATGGGTGAATTCTACACCCGTAAACANGCCTCCGCGAGCTGGAGCGCGCGACGCTAGGCTCAGGTCACGACCCGCAGCGTGATGTTGATCCGCCCGCCTTTGGGCAACAGCGTCGAAGACCCCGCACGAATGCGATCGATCCCGTGATAGTTCAGCCGTGCCTCGCCGCCCATGACGACGACATCGCCCGATTGCAGCCACAGGCTGTCGGTCTTGCCGCCGCGCTTTTGACCGCCGACGCGCAACATCCCTTCGTCGCCAAGCGAGATGGACACGACCGGCCAGCGGAAATCCGTCTCGTTCTTGTCCTGATGCAGGCCCATCTTCGCGTCTGACGCGTAATAGTTGATAAGGCAGGACTCCGGCTGCCGCTCNANCCCCGTCAGGTCATTCCAGATCGCCAANACCTCAGGCGGGATCGCAGGCCACGGGGTGCCGTTGGGGTGGGTTGGCGCATAGCGATAGCCCTGCGTATCGGACAGCCAGCCGTAGTCCCCCGCGGAGGTCATACGCACCGACATCTGCTGCCCGCTTGGCATGACGGGACGGAAGAACGGCACCTGTTTGACCACCCCGCGCACGGCATCCAACAGCCCGCGCTGCGCCGACAACGTAAGGTAAGATTTGTGAATTTCGAAGCCGCGTAACCGCAATATCGTCATCTAAACGCCCTTCTTGCCTGCTTTCGCGAAAAATCCACGCAGAATCCGCCTCTCCTTTCTCATGCAACGGTTGCAGGGTCCATATCTGCTCCTTATATACGCCGAGAACCGCTAAAGGCATCCGGCCTTTGGTGAAAAAGATCGGGGCAAAGGTGCCACAACGGGCCTGCGCTTCGTGTCATCGCCTTGAGTAAAAGAGGGATCAAACATGGCCAAAGTTATTGGTATCGACCTAGGAACGACAAACAGCTGTATCGCCATCATGGACGGCAGCCAGCCTCGCGTTATCGAAAACGCCGAAGGCGCGCGCACCACGCCCTCCATCGTTGCGTTCACAGACGACGAACGTCTGGTTGGGCAGCCTGCCAAACGGCAAGCGGTTACCAACCCCGACAACACAATTTTCGGCGTGAAACGTCTTATCGGCCGTCGCAATGACGACGCGGATCTGGCCAAGGACAAAAAGAACCTGCCCTTCACCGTCATGGACGGTGGGAACGGTGACGCATGGGTACAAGCCAAGGGCGAGAAATACTCCCCCTCGCAAATCTCTGCGTTCATCCTTGGCAAAATGAAGGAAACAGCGGAATCCTATCTGGGCGAAGAAGTCACCCAGGCCGTGATCACTGTGCCTGCCTACTTTAACGACGCTCAGCGTCAGGCGACCAAAGACGCGGGCAAGATTGCCGGTCTGGAAGTGCTGCGGATCATCAACGAACCGACAGCGGCGGCCCTGGCCTATGGTCTGGACAAGAAAGACACGCAAACCATCGCGGTCTATGACCTTGGCGGCGGTACGTTCGACGTGACCATCCTTGAGATCGACGATGGCCTGTTCGAAGTGAAATCCACCAACGGTGACACGTTCCTCGGCGGTGAAGACTTCGACATGCGCATCGTGAACTACCTTGCGGATGAATTCAAAAAGACCAACGGCGTCGACCTGACCCAAGACAAGATGGCGCTTCAGCGTCTGAAAGAAGCGGCAGAGAAGGCCAAGATCGAACTGTCCAGCGCAAGCCAGACAGAGATCAACCAGCCGTTCATCTCGATGGGCAAAGATGGCTCGCCACTGCACATGGTGATGAAGCTGACCCGCTCCAAGCTGGAGCAATTGGTTGGTGACCTGATCAAAGCGTCGATGAAGCCATGCGCAGCAGCGTTGAAAGATGCCGGTGTATCCGCATCCGAGATCGACGAAGTCGTTCTGGTCGGCGGTATGACCCGTATGCCGCGCGTCATCGAGGAAGTGACCAAGTTCTTCGGCAAAGAGCCCCATAAGGGTGTTAACCCTGACGAGGTTGTTGCTTTGGGTGCGGCCATTCAGGCCGGTGTTCTGCAAGGCGACGTCAAAGACGTTGTTCTGCTGGACGTGACACCGCTGAGCCTTGGTATCGAAACGCTGGGTGGCGTGTTCACCCGTCTGATCGACCGCAACACCACGATCCCGACGAAGAAGTCGCAGGTCTTCTCGACCGCCGAGGATAACCAAAGCGCCGTGACCATCCGCGTCTTCCAAGGGGAGCGTGAAATGGCTGCGGACAACAAGATCCTTGGCGCGTTCAATCTGGAAAGCATCCCACCCGCACCCCGCGGCATGCCCCAGATCGAAGTGACCTTTGACATCGACGCAAACGGTATCGTTGCCGTAGGCGCGCTGGATAAAGGGACAGGCAAAGAGCAGAAGATCACGATCCAAGCATCCGGCGGTCTGTCCGATGCGGATATCGAAAAGATGGTGAAAGACGCCGAAGAAAATGCCGACGCCGACAAAGAGCGCCGCGCATTGATCGAGGCGAAAAACCAAGCGGAATCGCTGATCCACTCGACCGAGAAGTCGCTGGAAGAGCATTCTGACAAGGTTGACCCGACCACCGTCGAAGCGATCGAACTGGCCATTGCTGCACTGAACGACGAACTGGCGACCGACAATGTTGATAAGATCAACAACGGTATCCAGAACGTTACCGAAGCGGCGATGAAACTGGGCGAAGCCATCTACAAGGCGGCTCAGGACGAAAACGAAGACGTTGCCCCGGCTGCGGATGCACCCGAAGGTGACGACGATATCGTCGATGCCGATTTCGAAGATCTGGACGATAACAAGCGCGCGTAAGCACGCCCACGGAACCACTGAAGGGGCCGGTCCGCTTGCCGGGCCGGCCCGTCACGTTCCAGCGTAGGAGCTAATTCATGGCCAAACGTGATTACTACGAGACGCTCGGCGTCGCTAAAGGTGCCTCTGCCGACGAGATCAAAAAGGGCTACCGCACCAAAGCCAAGGAATTGCACCCCGATCGCAATGCCGACAACCCCAATGCCGAAGCCCAGTTCAAAGAAGCGAACGAAGCTTACGAAGTCCTGAAAGACCCCGAAAAGAAAGCCGCCTATGACCGGTATGGTCATGCGGCCTTTGAAGGGGGTATGGGCGGTGGCGGTGGCCATCGTGGCGGCGGCTTTGGCGGCGGCGGTCAGGGCGACTTCTCTTCGGCGTTCTCTGACGTGTTTGACGACCTGTTCGGCGACTTCATGGGNGGCCANCGGGGNGGCGGCGGACGCCGTGCCGCNCGCGGTGCCGATCTGCGCTATAACCTCGGGATTACGCTCGAAGACGCGTATCGGGGCATGCAGAAGTCGATCAACGTGCCCACCTCTGTGGCCTGCGATTCCTGTAACGGTTCCGGGTCAGAAGGCGGCGCAGAGCCGACCACCTGCCCCACCTGTTCCGGTATGGGCANGGTCCGTGCTCAACAGGGNTTTTTCACGGTCGAACGCACCTGTCCGACCTGTTCGGGCATGGGTCAGATCGTCAAGAACCCCTGTAAATCCTGCCGCGGTGCCGGGCGTGTTGAAAAAGACCGTGCGCTGTCGGTGAACATCCCTGCGGGCGTTGAAACCGGCACACGTATNCGTCTGGCCGGCGAAGGCGAAGCAGGCATGCGCGGCGGGCCGTCNGGTGATCTGTACATCTTTATCGAGGTGCAGGACCACAAGCTGTTCGAACGCGACGGGCCAAACCTGTTCTGCCGCGTTCCCGTTTCGATGAGCACCGCCGCCCTTGGGGGCAGCATCGAGGTGCCAACGATCGACGGTGGTCGTGGCCGCGTGCAAATCCCTGCGGGCAGCCAGTCCGGTCGCCAGATGCGTCTGCGCGGCAAGGGTATGCCCCCGCTGCGTGGGGGTGGCACGGGCGATATGATCATCGAACTGGCAGTCGAAACGCCGGTGAACCTGACCAGCCGCCAAAAGGAATTGTTGCAGGANTTCGAAAAGGAATCCTCCAACAACAATCCTGAAAGCAGCAGCTTCTTTTCGTCGGTGAAATCCTTCTGGGATTCGATGAAAGGGTAANACCTGAGCATACAAAACATCGGGCGGGGCGCAGGCTCCGCCCTTTTTGTTTNTGCCCCNGCCCGCGTTAACGGGATGATAACCTCTTTGGCCGCAAGCTGGGCCAATGGGACGCAACAACGCTCACTTCTCNGACCCGCGCCTGCCNTTTCTGGGGGACGAAGCGGTGCCCGCACCGCCAGCATCGGGCAAACAGCCGTCGTATATCGCGGATCACCGACAACGTTTGCGCGCACGCTTTATGCAGGGCGGTGCCGCAGCGATCCCGGACTATGAACTGCTTGAACTGGTGCTCTTCCGCGCCATCCCGCGCCGTGATGTCAAACCGCTGGCCCGTGCNCTNATGGACAGGTTCGGCGACTTCAACCGCGTGATCACCGCGCCNGANCCNCGGCTTAGGGATATCTCGGGCGTGGGCGACGCNGTGATTGTCGAGCTTAAGGTGATTGAAGCCGCAGCCCACCGTATGGCGCGNTCNAGGGTGATGCGNCAGCATGTGCTNTCAGGCTGGGACGCTCTGCTTGANTATTGNCACACCACGATGGCGCACCGCGAAACCGAACAGTTCCGCGTCATNTATCTGGACCGCAAGAACGTCGTCATCGGCGATGAGGAACAGGGCAAGGGCACTGTCGATCACGTCCCCGTCTACCCGCGAGAGGTCGCCAAACGCGCGCTTGAACTGAACGCCAGCGCGCTTATTCTGGTGCATAACCACCCCTCGGGCGACCCTACNCCATCNCAAGCCGACATCGNCATGACGCAGCAGATTTTCGCAGCCTGCAGCGCCCTTGGGCTGACCCTGCANGACCATCTGATCATCGGCAAATCACGCGAGCTTAGTTTTCGCAGCGAAGGGTACTTATAAGCGCAACTGTCGTGTTCGAATTTGCGNANTTTACCGGATCACCCCTCGGCACTAGCTTTGGCCTATGTCCAATACGCCGCCCCCCGACCCGCTTTCCCTGATGCAGCGCGATGGCCTGCCCGATCCGTTGCGTGCGTTGATCAAAGCCTTCCCCCGCGACGGTTGGGAGGAGAACCCGAATTACTCCCGCCTGATCGCGTTCTGGTTGGATCGTCATATGATGTTCCGCCGTCTGNTGGANCAGATGGAGGGGGACGCGCAACTGGCGATGGACCGCGTCGAGCCGCCCGAGACCTACAAACGCAAACTGTCGCGTTTCGGCGGGATGTTGATCAACGAGCTGCACGGTCACCACCATATCGAGGATGCCCAGTATTTTCCGGTGATGGCGCAGCTTGACCNANGNGCGGCGCAAGGGTTCGAGATTTTGGATCGCGACCACCACAGTCTTGATGGTATTTTGAACGATCTGGCCGAGACGGCGAATACCGTCCTGCGCCATGAGGGGGACGCGGCAGGTTTCCTNGACAGTACCGCGGCCATGAAACAGCGGCTGGATGCGTTCAANCCCATGCTGAACCGCCATCTGATCGACGAAGAAGAANTGGTCGTGCCGGTGNTNCTGAAATACGCCCCGCCCCAGTTTCGCTAGGGTTTAGCGCACCCAGACCTCTACCCGCCGGTTGGCCTGACGCCCCCATGCGGTATCATCACAGGCCATTGGCATCGCCTCGCCAAAGGCGTCCAGATCCAGCGTCACACGTTCCAGATTGGCGGTCACCGCCGCGGTGATCACCGCTTGCCGCACGGCTTCTGCCCGACGCAGCGCGATGTCACGGTTGGCGAAAGACGCGCCCTGCCCGTCACTGAACCCCACGAACAACAAACGGCGCGCGTCGTACTGCCCCACCTCGAGCGCACGGGCGAGTTGCTGCACGTTTGACCGCGATTGTGCATCCAGACGCACCGATCCCGCCTCGAACCGGAAAGAGGTCGACAGCCGCGCCATGGGCTTCAATGCCGCATTCATCCGCTGTAGTTCCTCAAGCGTGTTTTCCGGCCCCGCCACAGCAATCGCGTTTGTAAATCGGTTGCCCTGATCCTCGACGGGGATCTCCTCGGGCGTCTGATCCACAAACCCCGCGCGCCGGATCACGATCTGCGCCGCAGGGCTGCGGGTAAAGGCCAGAAACTCACGCGCCACCTGCGGCAGACGGCGGGCCGGAAAGTACAGAAACATCGGCGCGGTCAGCGGGTAATCTTCGGTCTTGATGGTGCGGCGCGAGGCATCGAGCGCAAAGCCACAGCGGCCAGAGAGCGTCAACACATCGGTATCACGCTGTTCGGCATAGCTGGTGATGCCAAGCGCGAAACTGTCGTTTGCCACCGCTTCCGCCAGATCGGCAGGGCGGGCATGGCGGGTGATATTGTCGGTGAACATCAGCGTCGCGGGCCGCATCACCTGATCACTGATCGCCTGTGCCAGCCCGCTGCTGGTATCGGGCAGATGCAGATCAATGGGTGCGTCCGGCCCGCCAAGCGCCTGCCAGTTGGTCACCTTCCCCGCAAAAGCCCGCGCCAACATCAACGGAGAGATCTCCTTGACCGGGTTCGAGGCCGACACCACCGGCACCACAGCATCAAGCGACAGCACGCGACTGCGGTTCAGGCCCGTCATATCACCCAACCCCGCCTCGCGCGCGCGGACCCGCTCTTCGGGGCGCATTTCGCGCAGGGACATCACGATATCCGCCTCGTCCGCCAGTAGATCGGCAAAGCCTTCGTCACTGTTGCTTGCCCGAAACATGAACAATGCAACGGTTTGTTCACTTTTTTCGTCGATCAACCGGTAGGTAAAGCGGTGTTCGTCTTCATCCTCGCGCACAGCGGTATAGCCGTTGCGCTGCGCGAACCCGTCTATCAAGGCAGGCATCAACACTTCGCCCATCGTGGCCGATCCCGAAAGCTGCAGCTCGGCGACGAAAGGGTCCAGATTGGGGCAGCCCGGCCCTTCGCATTGAACGCCGGTGCTGTCGATCGTCAGCTCGCCATATTCGGTTTCGACGCGGTAGAACTCGCCATCAAAGCCCAGCAAGGTGCCGCTTAGTTCAATCTTACCATCGCGGGAGGAAAGCGCGACATCCTGCGCCCCTGCGGACAGCGTCGCCGAACATAAGAAAAGTGCGGCGAGAACCGCCGCACGTATAATCGTGATCATAAGACCCCAAGCGTTGCGTTAGTGTCCCGCAACCTTCATGTCTTGGAGCAGATTATTCAACACAAGAAAGCTGCCGACCGCATCACAATCCGGCACTGCGATGCTTAGGTCGCGGGTTCTGAGCGTGGCATCGCCAAGCAGTTCGATCGATTGCGCCTCTATCTCCTGGCCGCAGTTCGCCTGGATCACTTCGGCTTCCACGGTCAGCGCAACGCGGGCATCGGCGTTTTCCATCGCAGCGGGGAATGTGTACACCTCGGCCACCAGTGGCTCTGCCGCGCTGAGGTCGCCGTTCACAGTCATAAATCCGCCTTCACCGGTGATCGCAGAGGCAACGCTGCGCGGCTTGCCAGCCCAGACATGGCCCGAACCATCATAGTCGGACCCGAATTCGCGGGCGTGCATCTGGAAACCCGTGTCGCCCTTCCATTGCAGAACCACGCGGTCAAATTCGGCCAGATCATCAATCTTCGCATCCGCAATCGCACCTTCGCCGTTTCCGAAAGCGATGACAAAGGTCGCATCCTGCGCAAGCGCAGGAACGGTAATGTCCAGCGCGCCGGTGTCAGATGTCGTTTGGGTAAAGATCATGCCGCTGTGATGCACCGTGATCCGTTCGTTTGGCATGCAGGGCGCAGCCAGTGTGAGGTTCACCATAGCTGCCGCGACGGGGCGCGCGTTTGCGGTGATATCGCAAGTCTGTGTGGCCGCTGGCTCCGTCGCAATTGGGGCGGAAACTGGGCGAGAGATCGGTTCGTCCGCGCTTGCAGCGGCCAACATGACGGGGGCAGAATCGGGCAGCTCCACCGTGGGCTCCAGCGGGGCTGCATTGAACTCGGCCGAGGTGAGGACGATGTCTTCGACCTCGAGCACGGCATTCTCGTTGCTTAGCCGGCGCAGCTCTTGCTCTTTCACAGCGGCGTCAGAGCCATAGCGGGCTGTCGCAGCGTCAGAGCTTTGCATCACGTAGCCGATGCCCAAAGCGCAGGCGAGCGTGCCAGCAGCTGTCGCGATCTCTTTCATACGTGCCATCTGAGGGTCCTCACTGGGATAACTTCCCAATGAATATCGCCTAGCAGAGCGGCCCTGTTATGACCCTTGAGGGGAAAGATTTGGGCAGTTTTGAGGCATGCCCAAGCCTTGCTTAGCTGTCGTAATAGCCCTTGCCGTAGGCCCCATAGGCACCGTATTCGCCGCCATAGCCATAGCGTTTCATGCCTTTCTCATCGATCTGGCTGAGCACAAGACCGGTGATCCGCTGGTTCGAGTTGTGGAAGAAACGCATCGCTTCCTCGACCAGTCCCTTGTTCGTGCTGTCCCATTTCACAGAGAACAGGATCGCGTCGGCATTCTGCGAGATGATACGAGCATCCGGCACAACCAGCACAGGCGGCGTGTCGATGATGATGAAGTCATACTGATCGCGCATCTCGGAGATAAAGGATTTGAACCGATCGGAGGAGAAGATATCCGCCGCGTTCACATTGGTCTTTTCGCCGCCCAGAACATCCGCGCCGAAACCGTCTGGCGTATGGATCGCATCGGCGAATTTCACATCGCCGTTCAGGACAGACGCGATGCCGTTGCGCGGCATTTCGGGGAAGTATTCATTCAGCGTGCGGCGGCGGATATCGCCTTCGACCAGCAGGACGGATTTGCCCAGACCGGACAGGAATTTCGCCAGCGACAGCGAGACGGTGGTTTTACCCTCCCCCGGGATGGACGAGGTCGATACGATGACCTGCGGCTTTTTGTCGAGGTTCGACAGCATCAGCGAGGTGCGCAGGTTGCGGATCGCTTCGGCGGCGGCAGACGTCGGCTTGTCCGACAGATACTTGAGCGTGTCCTTGCGGTGACGCGTTGGGATCAGCGGGATCTGCCCGATCACTGTATAGCCGGTATGTTGCTCAAGCTCGTTCGCGGTGCGGAACGTGCGGGTTCTGAATTCGCGCAGCAGCACGAGCCCCGAGCCGACCATCGCCCCGAGGATCATCGCCAGCGCAATGATCTGCGATTTCTTCGGCGCGCTTGGTGAATTTGGCACGACCGAGCTAGATAGCATGCGGCTGTCGGCCTTCTGGATACCTTCTTGGGCAGAGGTCTCTTTGAGGCGGGTCAGGAAATATTCATACAGCAGACGCGTTGCTTCGGATTCACGGGTCAGCTGTTGCAGCTCAATCAGGTCTTGTCCTTGCGAGGCCAGCTGCTCCCCAAGCTCTTTTTCCGAGTTGCGCAGCGCCTCAAGTTGTTGCGTGCTGCGCACAAGATCGGCCCGAACCCGCGTCATCACTGTATCAAATCGTAAATCAAATGCCGTCTGGTTCGTCTCCGACGACAGCCCGTTGCTAAAGATACGCGTCAGTGCGGCGTCTTGCGCGGCGTCGAGCTTTTCATCGGGCGTTTGCGCAGCCTCTAGGTCGGCAAGGCGTGTTTCAAGCGCTTCGCGCGTCAAAGCAGCACCATCAATGCGGTCACGCAGCTCTTTGATCTGACGCTCAAGCGCTTGCAGCCCTTCGATCGAAACCAGTTGAGTGCGCGCCGTAAATTCGGATACTTTCTTTTCGGCATTCTCAAGCTCGATCTGAAGCTCGGACACACGGTTGCTTAGCCATTCAGTCGCTTTTTCCGTCGCCTCGAATTTCACTTCGATCTGGTTGAGGATGTACAGTTCAACAATCGTATTCGCGATCTGGGCAGATTTAACCGGAGATTCCGTTTCAGCCGTGACGTTGAACACAAGGCTTTGGCGGATGTTAGAAACCGAGACCTTGTCCAGCAAAGCCTGCACAACCGCATCGCGGGTTTTGGCTTTCTGAAGCTCGGGGTCCAGCTCTTCTTCGGGTGCCCCCGAAGACAGCATCCCCTTGAGGCCAGAGATCATGCCACCGATCATGGATGGTTCGCGCAGTTCGCCGTTAAACTCAGGGTCATCAATCAGGTTCAGCCGGTCGACAACTTTGCCTGCCAACCCACGGGACCGCAGTACCTCGACCTCTGTATTGACCTCGGTGCTATCGCCCGAGAACCCGCCAACCACGGCCTGCAGGTCCACGATGCTGTCTTCTTTGGTGTCCAGAACCACAACCGCGGTGGACCGATAGGTCGGCACAGCCACGCCATAGGCATAGTACCCCGCCAGCAGCATGAAGATCAGTGTGACAGCAGCGATAATCAGTTTGCCGCGCCACAACGTACCAATCAGCGCGCCAAGATCGATGGTGTCGTCATCTTCGTCCCTGGGCCCGGAAAAGTTCGATTGGCTTTGGTTCATCATATGCATGTGGTCCGTTGATCATTGCCAGAACTGGCTAAAAGTAATGTATCAGGCAAGATGCCCGCGGTATCGCAGGTAGCGTCAACGGGCATGAGATGAAGAAGGTCTGCCTGTTATGCGATTGCGCCCAAAGGGTGATGGCGGCCTTGCTAAATCCTTATGAAAAAAATTCAATCAAAAGTCGTGTAAAATTGTCCCCTATCGGGAAATCGCGCTGGAATTACGTCACTTTAGTCCATTCTTGGCGATATAGCTGGCCAAATCAAGGATCAGTTGCCCCCGTGCCGCCGCTATGGCAGCCGGACCCCCCTTGGGGTCGAAAGCCACGGTCAGGTCAAACAACCCCGATCGTTCGCTTCCACCGGTGGATACGGCGACGAAATACTGGCCCGAGGCGCGGAACTGGCCTGTTTCAGCGGCCAGCAATTCGGTGAACCGCAGCTCAAGCCGCGCATCGGGATAGGCTTCGAATGGCCAAGGCTCGGATGCGATCCGNCGGTTGGTGAGGCGCGACAGGTTCTCGCTCAATTCCAAGGCGACGGCCCGCTCGGGCGAATCCGCCCAAAGTTCGTCGGAAGAGCTCACCAACGTGCCGTTCGATTTGCGCACGTGGATTTCATCGGCAGCCGCATAGCTGGGCAGCGATACGTCACGCACTTCGACCGAAGTGAAGCGGATGCTCACCTGCTCTGTGACCGGGGGCATGTCCACGGCATAGCGATCTGCGGATCCACAAGCGGCAAGAAAGGCCACGAGACCAAGGCTTGCGATACTTTTTACAACGTTCATATTTTACCGTCCCAGCAACAATGAATTGGGGTTACGTTCAATGGTGCGCGCCAAGGATGCAAGCGCATCGGCTGCTTTTTGGATATCACGCATGGTTTCTTGTGCGGTACGGCTGATCTGATCACCCTTGTTGTACCCTTCAATTGTACGCTCTGCCTGCGTGAACAGGGTCGACAGACGGTTCACGATCTGTGGCAGGTCTTGTGCCGACACCGCGATATTATCCGCCGCGTTACGCGCTGATGCCAGCGTCTGGTTCACGTTCTCGACCGCGCCGCCTTCGCGCAGTTCCTGCAGCGTATAGTTCAGCTCGTCCAAGGCGTTTTTCAGCGATCCGGGCAGCGCCACGGCGTCCGGTGTACCAATCACCTGATCGGCAGAGCGGGTCAGCGCGGTCAACTCGTCCACCAGCTGTTGCAGTTCCAGCTCGCTTGCCTTGGCGGCGACGGCCTGCATCTCTTCGACCAGTTCGGGCACGCCCTCGGTCGAGGTGCTGAAGGATGTGGCGGCCTCCGAGACGGAGTCGACCGCATCCAGCAGACGTTTCGCCATCTGCTCTTCCTCGAGTGTCGCGACCAGCGTCTCGACACGCAGCAGCGTGGCGTTCAGCGATACGGGGATATTCTGCACCTCATCCGACGATACCAGCCCCGTGACCTCGTTGATCAACGTGCGGACATCGCGCGGGGTCTGTTGCAGCTCGTCGCTGCCAACAAAAGCCTGTAGTGAATTCATCAGACCGATGGCGCTGTTCAGCAACTCTTCGATGGGCAGGTTGTTGATGCGGCTAAAGACACCTTCGACGGTGGCAGCGGCATCTGATGTTTCGTTCTTGGTCGTCGGCATAACAGGGAAGTTTTCGCCCGCGGCCACCAGACGCCCGCTTGGCGCGTCTTCGACCACCACCAGTTCAACCTTCAGACCACCGGTCAACAGGCTGGCAGAGGCAAGCCGCGCGCGCAGACCGTTCACAACACGGTCCTGCAAGAACGCCAGCGCGCTTTCGGCGGATACNTCCCCCGGCAGGCCAAGCCGCGCGGGCTGGATGGCCAGCGTCACGTTCAACCGGACGCGGCTGTCACCAAACTGGTCGTAATCCACGATACCGGCAAGGGTGTCGACCTCGCCGATGTTCAGACCGCTCAGCTCGACAGGGGCGCCGACGGCCAGTCCGGAAACGTTTTCATCAAAGATCACGTTGATCAGCAGCGGCTCGACTTCCGAGGCGTTGAAAACCGCGCTGCGAGCGTCTTCCTTGCTTGGGAAAATGTCGAAGACGGTGCCGTCTTGCACGCGGTCGCCGCCGGAAACGAATGTATCAAACGTCACCCCGCCCCCGATAAGCGTCGCAATGGACTGAAAGTCGATCTCGGCACCACCTGGCCCGAGGGAGAGGCTGAAACCAGAGCTGTCCCAGAAGCGTGTGCTGCTGTTGATCAGGTTGCGGTGCTCTTCGTAAATCAGCGCCTCTACGATGGCAAAGTTCCCGCGTGGGGCGATCTCTGCCTTGCCCAGACGGCCCACCTCGATCCCGCGATACAGGATCGGGGCATCATCGGTCAGGGTGCCGTTGCCAACGGTGCGGAAGGCGATTTGCAGACCGGATTGCCCGGCGCGGATCAGCGGTGGCGAATCCGACCCGACGAACCGTTCGGCAAAATCGCCCACTTCGTCATTCCAGCTGCCCTCGATATAGACGCCGCTGAGCACCGTACCCAACCCCGAGATCCCCTGCGCCGAAACCTCGGGCTGGACGATCCAGAAGGACGCGCTGGCGTCGATAAAGGGGGCCACATTCTTGTCCACGCGGATCGACGCGACGACCTTGCCCAGACCGGTGGTAAAGCCGACTTCCTCGACCCGGCCAACGGTCACGTCACGGTAACGCAATTCGGTCTCGCCCGCCTTGATGCCGGCGCCTTTGTCAAATTCGACAAAAATCACCGGACCGCGGGAATTGTAGCTGTTGAACGCAACACCCAAAGCCGCAACCAACGCCAGGATCGGAATGATCCAGACGATCGACGCGCCGCTCAGGAACAGTTTGCGCGCGGATTTAACCTTAACCTCGGGTGGCGTGTCAGACATGTTGATCGGGGTCCCCATCGAAAGCATTCGTGTCCCAGATCAGTCTGGAGTCGAAGGCCTGTGCAGAAAGCATGGTAAAAATGACCGACAAGGCGAAAAACATGCTCGCAGGGCCGGGGTTAATGGTCGCAAGGGTTTTGAGTTGCACCAGCGACGAGAGGATCGCAACCACAAAGATATCGATCATAGACCAGCGGCCGATATACTCTACAATTTCATACATCACATGGCGCGACCGATGTGCCGCCGCATTACGCGTCTTAACGCTGACCGCCAGATAGGCGATTGCCCAGAACTTGGCCAGCGGGATCGCGACCGACGCGAGCAGGATGATAAAGGCAATACCGTAGGAGCCGTGATGCGCCAGTTCGACCGCACCGCCGACGATGGTGCTTTCATCCACCTGAAACAGGGTCCGCGTTTTCANCATCGGGTACATATTGGCGGGGATATAGCACATCAGCCCCACGACCCAGAACGCCCAGACCCGCTGCATACTGCCNAAGTCNCGCGACAGCATCTTGTGGCCGCAGCGTTGGCAGACAGGCGTGCCGATAGGCCACGCACGGGTNCACCGTGTGCAGGCCACCAACCCCATNTCGCGGGCGCTTAGGATTTTTTGGGATTTTCCAGCGAATTCCATACCGACCATTTACACATGAATTTGTCCTGCGCCACAATCAGAACAACCAAACCACAAAACATCCAGAAAGCTGGCCCAAACCCCACAGTTGCCAGATCGGCAATCTTCACCAGCGCCACGGCACAGCCAAGCGCGAAAATCTCGGCCATCGACCACGGTTGCANCGCTTGCGACAGGCGGAACGCCTGCATNGCGTGGCGTGCGGGCGGCAGGTCCAGCACGATGGGGACCAGTACATAAAGCGTCAGCATCACCCGCGCCAAGGGCACCAGCATGATCAAGGCAGCCGTCGCCAGCGACANCAGCAAAAGCGGCCCGCTGGAAAACGCCAGNGCCGCNTCCATCACAGAGACAGAGTTCTTGTTGCCCGCCGCATCAATATCCAGAAACGGAAAGAACGTCGCGCCAAGGATCAGAACAAAGGTGGCAATGGCGATGGCAATGATCTTCAGCCCCGCCTTTTTGCGCGGTTCGATCAAGACGGTGTGGCACCGTTCGCACACCGCCTTCTCGCCGACCTTGGGCACCTTGAGGTGGTACACGGCGTCGCATTGGGGGCAGACGATAATCTCCTCCAGATTGACGGATGGTGCAGGGTCGACAGTGTCTTTCATCCCCTTGGTATAAAGGAGATCACAAACCGTGTGTATCGAATTCTGGACACGAAAAATTCATCCTCCACGTCGGCGGAATCCCGTCAATGCAGGTTCCAGCGCTGGAACATTCGCGCAGTGTCTTTGTTGTGTCGGTGAAGATAGCGAAGATGAAAGGAGCTTTCTAATGACACAGATCACAGACGCGAAAATTCTGATCCTATCCACCAATGGTTTCGAGCAATCCGAGCTGGAGCGCCCGTTGAATGACCTCAAGGCCAAAGGGGCCACCGTGCATGTTGCCACCCCCGATGGCGAAGATATCAAGGGCTGGGACAAAGACGACTGGGGCAATACAGTTGCTGCCGACAAAGCCCTGTCGGATGTCACTGTTGGTGACTACGACGCGATTGTCCTGCCCGGCGGTCAGATCAACCCCGACCTGCTGCGCGCCAACAAGGACGCCGTATCGCTGATCAAAAGCTTTGCTGACGCGGGCAAGACCGTTGCCGCGATCTGCCACGCCCCTTGGCTGCTGATCGAAGCAGGCATTATCAAAGGCCGCGCCGCAACCTCCTACGCCTCAATCGCGACGGATGTGAAAAACGCCGGTGCGCATTACGAGGACAGCGAAGTCGTNGTGGACCAAGGCATCATCACCAGCCGCTCCCCCGANGATCTGGATGCGTTTATNNCCAAGATCGTCGAGGAAGTCGAAGAAGGTGAACACAACCGCAAAGCCGCTTGAATTAGGCNACAGCGAAACACCAAGGCGGGGNATGNGCCCCGCCTTTTTTCGTGCGCAGGGANANAGTTACGCCACNACCCCCGGCATCAGGACGTTGCGCGANCCTTCCTCGAACGCGTCCAGCTTCTGATGCCAGACGGTTCCGGGCCAGCGNTGCTCCATCTCGCGTTTGCGGGGGCGATAGACAGCGGTATACAGCGTGCCGAAGCCTGCGTTGAACTGGTGCGAATANAGCGGCGGTTTCAGGAANGTGTTGATGAATTTCTCTTCCGGATCACGGTGGAACCGCAACCGTTGCAGCAGATATCTTTCNCGTTCAACCGTCGCCGTAAAGCGCGCATGGCTGATCCATTCGACNTTCTCCTGATGGTTGGTCGCCACCGCTGCCTTGGTGATGATNGCNGGCCGGTCCGGTGCCATCAGCGCCGTCAGATACTTGCGTTTGCGGTCCAGCACGGTGACGTTATAGCTCATGTGGGTCGGCACACGTGCCAGAATTTCGCCCGCTTGCTCGGCAGTCTCGCAGGTTTGCAGCACATAGCGCAGGATCAGCGGCACGCCAAAGCCCACCCCCACCACACGACGGCCCCCAAAGGTGAGCGANATNGACAGCCCCGCNTCGTTCACCCCNTCNACNAGCCCGAACAACCCGTCAGAGGTGCCCATCACGCGGCGCCCCTTCCAGCCGGTGTGCAGCACCAGACTGTCGAAAGCGTTGGTGTTATAGTCATAGTTGCGCACCATGACAGGTTCCTTGCCNCCCCAAACCGCCNGACTGCATCCCGANAGATAGGGCGGCGGGCAGTAAAAGCTCAGGAACCTTGCCGCCAGATCACCCCCGCCCGCCTGATCACATAGATCTTCGTACAGCGGGATGAGGTCNGGCATATGCGCCTTGAGCGCACGACGACATTCGGCATAGGTCGGGCGNGCGGGCTCGCCCTCCTTCAGCCACCATTTACGGTAGNNNGGCCANTATTCGGCGAAAAGCCCGGCCCATTTGGGACCGGGCANTTCTTCTGAAATGGCACGCCACAGCATGTGCTGCCCTTTCGGTGCTTAGAGGATTTTGAACGCCGGATCAGACATCGCCGGACCCGCCTCTGCGACGGGCAGAGGACGACCGTTCACCGATTGCTTGATCCCGTGGATCCACTTTTTCGCGCGCTCATTCAACTGGAAAGACTTCGTCATCGACCGACCGCGGGTCACAAGGATGCCAATATCGGCCCCTTCATAGCGGTAATCACCCGGTTGCAGGATGCGCAGGAAGAACGCTTCGTTCTCGGACTCNACGGCGCGACGGTGATAATCGAAACGGTCGAACACAACGCGGCCATCTTCCAACATCTTGTAAATGCCTGTTTCGGGCGCTTCGGNGCAGATATCGACGCTGTCTTCGGTATGTTTGATCACCATCTGGCTCCAGCCGTCGATCATCTCGGGGTCGGCCCAACGGTTGTTCAGCTCTTCTACATCCAGATTGAACTTCTTCTTGCTGAATTCCAGCAGGTGGAACAGGAACAAGGGCGCATCCGCATGGGCAAAGGCGGCGTGGTTCGTCATCGACGACGCGCCCGTGATGCGCGGGTTCAGCTCGCCCAGCCAGATGTCACCGGTCTTTTTGTCGATCAGGAAGTCGAGCTCGAAATAGCCGCGATAACCTTCCTTGCGCAGCTGTTCGCCGAACTTATAGGTCAGCTCGCGCGCTTTCTGNCGGACCTTGGGCGGGAAGGCGGTCGACAGGATTTCNTTGCCACACCAGCCCCCGCGATAGGGCGTCAGATCCTTGAAACCGACCAGNTCCGTCATCAAGGGGCCAACGATCGTGCCCTCCTTGGTGGCNCAAGCCTCGATCGCGGAACCGCGNCAGTCNATCCGCTTCATGATCTTGATCTCGCCCTCGCCGACGATCTCGGATTCATGACGGCGGAAGTCTGCTTCGGACTTGATAAAGAACGTCGTGTGGCCACTGTCACCAAAGGCGGATTGCAGCACCAGATCGTGACCGATCCCGGCCTTCTCGCAGGTCTTCTTGAGGTCTTCGTAATCCTTGACCTCGGCCAGCACGTTCGGCACCGACGGCACACCGGCCTTGTTGCCGATCCGCACGGTTTCGATCTTGTTGTCCATCTTTTGGCGCAGCTTGGCCTTGGGGAACCAGACATCCGCCCCCAGTTCTTTCGACAGGCGTTCGGTTTCCTCGTCGAACATCAGGAACACGAACTTGGGCTTGCCACCGCGCCGCTTGACGAAATCGATGACTTCTTTGTGCTGCAACAGATAGTTGTTGATGTCTTCGATGCTCTGGAATTCAGCGTGGGGCTGTTCCGAGGGGCAGAACACATTGGGGTGCTTGCCGCCGTAGCAGTCGATGTAGCAGATATACTTAAAGTTTTTCACCCACTCATCGAGACCAAGAAGGTTAAAGTTCGTGGCCGAGATAAAGTAAACAGGGTCTTCGTTACGGTGAAAGAACCGACGAATTTCCGAGATATTCTTGAGAACAGTCGTTGCCATGATATTTGGTCCTTTGNTTAATCTTAGTCAGGTGAAGACGACAGGTTTTTCTTGCGCACCCGTTTCAGCGCCGCATCCGTAAAGACGCGCAGCCCCAGATCGGGGCGGTAACCGTGGATTTCGCTGACGTCCAAATTCCGCATGAACGACAGGATTTCCTGGCTTACCACCTGTCCGGGGACGAGGATNGGAAAGCCGGGGGGATAGGGGATGATAAAGCTGGCGGACACGACCGTCTGNTTGGCGTCCATCGCCTCTTTCAGCGTGCCGTTCAGCTCNAGGTAATCNGTGTTCTTCTCGTCATANGCGAGGAANAACGCCGTGCGGATATCCCCTTCGGAGGTGACGTCGTCGTTGCGGAAGGCCTCGTGAAAGCGGCTGAAGTCCGGCAGCGGCGGGTAGTTCTCCATCAGGTTGGCGACGCGGTTGTCGAAAGACCGACGCTCCATCTTGCTGGCGTCATCCAGACGGTCATCCAGCGATTTCGCGATCTCGACCAGCACCTCGATCAGATAGGCCACGCTGGACCGCGTGGTGCCGATATTNGTCATGAACAAGACCGTGTTGCGCGATGTCTTGTTGATCTGGATGCCGTATTTATCCATCAGGATATCGGTCTTGAACGTGTCACCGTCCCAGCCCGTCCCGCCGACCAGCAGCGTNACGCGGCTGGCATCAAGGACGAACTGGTCTTTCTCCCAGCAGTCCCACATATCGGTCCAGCCCTGTTCNTGATGGTAATAGCTGGTCACCCCGCTTTCGCGGTATTCCTCGGGGATCATGTCGCCCGCTGTCAGCACCTTGAAGTATTTGCTCAGCAGCGGGTGGTCGGCAATCGCACGACGCATGGACAAAGCGGCCTCGATCTGGCGCTGCACGAATTCAAAGCCTTCAAGCTCTACCTGTCGTCGCCCCACATCAAGCGAGGCGATGATCTGGTAGTTCGGCGAGGTCGAGGTATGGGTCATATAGGCTTCGTGGAAGCTTTGTTCGACCTCGCCCTTAAAGTCCTGATCATTCACGTGAATCATCGACCCCTGCCGCAGGGATGTGAGCGTTTTNTGGGTCGATTGCGTGGTATAGACCCGCACCCGCGAATCCGGTGCAGGGATCAACCGCGTGTTCAGCAGCGTCTCGTCGTCGGCATCCTTCAGTTCAGCCTGCTGCTTTTCATAGGCGACGCGGTGGTCGTCCGACTTGAACCGCGCGCGCAGCGTATTGGCTGCGTTCATGCCCGTACGCTGGCGGTAGGTCGGGTTGAAACGGGCAAAAGCGAACCACGCCTCGTCCCACAGGAANATGAGGTCAGGCTTGATCGCCAGACATTCCTCCATCACCCGTTCGACGTTATAGACCAGCCCGTCAAAGGTGCAGTTTGTCAGCAGCAACATGCGCACCTGATCCAGCTTGCCCGCGGCCTTGAGCGCCAGAAGCTGATGCTTGATCTCGCGCAGGGGCACGGCACCGTACATGGAATATTCATTCAGCGGNTAGCTATCAAGNTAGCACACCTGCGCCCCCGCCAGCACCATCCCGTAGTGGTGGGATTTGTGGCAATCGCGATCGACCAGCACGATGTCACCGGGGCGTACCAAGGCCTGCACCACGATCTTGTTGCAAGTCGATGTCCCGTTCGTGGCAAAGAACGTTTGCTTGGACCCGAAGGCGCGACTGGCAAGCTCTTGCGCCTCTTTTATCGGCCCGTGCGGTTCAAGCAAGCTGTCCAGCCCGCCCGAGGTGGCAGAGGTTTCGGCCAAAAAGATGTTCGGCCCGTAGAACGCGCCCATGTCCTGAATCCAATGCGACCGCGTGATCGACTTGCCGCGGCTGATCGGCATCGCGTGGAAAACGCCCGTGGGNTGTTTGGAATATTCGACAAGNGCCGTGAAGAANGGCGATTTGTTCCGCGCCTGCACCCCGCGCAAAATGTTCAGATGCAGCTCCATAAAGTCTTCTTGGTTATAAAAGACCCGACGGCAAATCCCCAGATCCAGACCCGCGATATCCTCGACCGACCGTTCGGTCACCAGATAGGCGTCCAGCTCGGGGCGAACCTTGGCGATCATGCGGCANAGNTCGGGGCCGTAGTTCTCGGGCTGGAGCTTGTCGATCTCCTCCTGCCCNCCNGCGCGGGCGAGGTAGCGNACCAGTATCGTCTCGTCCATCTTGGACTTGAGCGTCAGGCCCGGGCGCACAACGATGGCCTGGATGTTGTGGTTGAACAGCACCGCGATCAGCGCGTCTTCGATGGATTTGACCACCACGGCTTCGTAGTGGAACGGGTCTTCGGGGCGGCGCATCCGGCTGACGTTGGATTTCAGCCAGCGCTCTTGCTGGTCGTTCACATCATCGACGATCAGCACCTCGAAATACGGTTTGGTCAGCGCCCGCGCCTCGGGGGACAGCATCGCCTCGTCGTCATGTTCGTCGTGATCGATGCTGTCGCGTTCCAGCGGGATGGTGCGACGGCGATAGGCCCCTGTTGTCAGCGCNCGCGTGATGCGGTTCACCGCAAAGGCCATGTCGTCAAAGCTGTTGTTATTCAGCATCCGCTGCAGGTGTTCGAACGCCGCCATGCCCGGAAAGGCCCAATAGGGTTCGATCAGCGACAGGGAGTCAAACAGCGCGGCGCATTTGCTGCGCAGGGCNTCGNTTTCCTTGGCTGTGGTGGCGCGGGTCAGGCCGCTNGCCGCTTCACGCAGCGCGCTCCATCGGTCGGACCTCAGCTGAATTGCCGACGAATAATCGTTCATAGAATGCATCAATCGTACTCCGCTTTGGGCGGTCGACTGCTGCATCCCGGTGTCCGGCACTTTTGAAAAGCGCCGGACCTGAACGCCGCAGCCTAGCCGCTAGATGTCGGCCCGCTGCCCGGCAGATCACCGGGCTTTACGGGTGGATTTGGTGTCGCTGCAGCCGGAGCCACAGGTGTTTCGGCAGGGGCCGTGATATTGGCAGTCCCCGCCGTTGGATTTGGTAGCGGTTCGGGGGCAAAGCCCGGCTGAACCGCAGGTGTCGTTGTTTCATGCCCTTTGAACACGGGCGCGTCCGGTACCCGCTGCGCGGGCACATCGACGTGCAGACCGGCGCGGGTNCCCTGATGGGGCACCTCAAGCGGGCCAAGCGTGTTCAGATAGGCGTCCGTCCCGCTGGAACGGTCATAGATCGAGAAGTCGGTAGACCGGTCGCGGAAGGATTTAAGCACCTGCCCCAGACCCTTCATGCCGGTTTCGCGCTGACGACGCACCATCGACAGATCGACTTCGATCGGGAACATGTCTTCCTGACCGGCGGACTGGTGCAGGACCATCGATGTCGGATCGACGACCAGCGATTTACCGACGCCACCTGCGCCCAGACCGTTGACNGCAAAGACATAGCACTGGAACTGCGCCGCGGTCGCGCGGGCAATCGCCAGCTCTGCGTCGCGGTCGGTGGTGCCGGTCAGAACCGGTGTCAGCAGAACCTCGACGCCTTGGCTGGTCAACTGGCGCGTGGTTTCGGGGAACCACATGTCATAGCAGATCGACAAGCCGAAACGCCCGACTTCCGGCACGTCGAACACACAGAATTCGGTGCCNGCCGCGATGCCGGATTCATAGGGCCGGAACGGGAACATCTTGGCGTAGCGGCGGATGATCTCGCCCTCGGGGTTGATCACCACGGCGGTGTTGTACACGCGCCCGTCCTCGGGGTTCTTGAGGAACATGGAACCGGGGATCAGCCAGACACGGTGCTTGCGTGCAGCNGCCTGAAACACCTCGAGCGTTTCATTCTCGGGGGGCAATGCAAACCGGTCAAGCGGGCCNAAGGGGGCGAGCTCGGAAAACAGGACCATCTGGGTCCAGGGAAAACGCGCCATCAGGATGTCCAGTCGCTGGATCATGCCATCGACGTTGGACTCCAGCGCGTTGACGTACATCTGCACGCCTGCAATCGCAAAAGGTGTCATAACTTGTCACTCCGTCCAAACGGGCGGAAGGGGCCGGAAATACTCCGCCCATACGCCCAAGGTGACAAGTCCATACTCCCATTGTTGGGAATATTAAACACGTGACGTGATGGCGAACCCACCGTCATTTGCATGGCTTCTATGCGTAACATGCACAAACTAATTTGCTACACCACCGCTGCTTTGTGGGCCGCACGTGCATTGCGGCCCCGTTGCATGACGACCACGAGGGCCAGCAACAACAGCGCAGGNATAAACATCCAGTATTTACTTGGGGTTGCGACGGGTTTGAGCACGCGCAGCACCTCTTGGTCCCAATCCAGACCCGCCGATTGCGCGGCAGAGTTGTACAGAACGTCGTCGATGAACATCTGGTCGCCCTCGACACGGGTNATCACGCCGGCAGCCTCCAGCCGTTCTTCGCCCGTGGTGCCNTCNTTGATNGGCAGAAGGGCGACAAATTCGATCGGATCACCCAGATCATTGATACCNGCGACGCGCAGGCGCAGATCCTCNCCAAGCGGTGTGTCGGCCGCGGCCTGNACAATCTCGGCCGGTGCTTCTTCGGTATAGGGCGGAAAGACCATATCCATCCAGAAACCGGGCCGGAACAGGGTAAAGGCGATCAGCAAGAGGGCAATCGTCTCGTAGAAGCGGTTNCGCGCAAGGAACCAGCCCTGGGTCGCCGCTGCAAACAACAGCATCGCAAAGGTCGCGACAATGAAGACGAATATACCCTGCACCATCGTCACATCAATCANCAGNAGTTCGGTGTTGAAGATGAACAGGAACGGCAGCGCCGCCGTCCGCAAGCTGTAGAAGAACGCGACGACACCGGTCTTGATCGGATCCCCACCNGACACAGCCGCGGCGGCAAAGCTCGCCAGCCCGACCGGAGGCGTCACATCAGCCATNATGCCAAAGTAGAATACGAACAGGTGCACGGCGATCAGCGGCACGATCAGACCGTTCTGCTGCCCCAGTGTCACAATGACAGGTGCCAGCAGNGCCGACACAACGATATAGTTNGCCGTTGTCGGCAACCCCATCCCAAGGATCAGCGACAGGATCGCGGTCAGGAACAGGATCGCAAGGATATTGCCGCCCGACAGAACCTCGACCACATCGGCAAGCGCCGANCCAACGCCGGTCTGGCTGACNACGCCCACGATGATACCNGCGGTNGCNGTGGCGATCCCGATACCGATCATATTGCGCGCCCCGACGACCAAGCCGTCGATCAGGTCGCGCACCCCCGCGACCACATCATTGGCAAACTGGCTTTCGCCCCGGAAAATCGCCATCAGCGGGCGCTGTGTCACGAGGATAAAGATCATGTAGGTCGTGGCCCAGAACGCTGACAGGCCAGGGGACAGACGATCCACCATCAAGGCCCAGACCAGAACGACGATCGGCAGGATAAAGTGCAGGCCCGACCGCACCGTTGGACCGGGCAAAGGCAGACGTGTCACCGGCTCGTTCGGATCATCCAGAACCAGCGGCTCTTCCTTCGACCCGATATACAGCAGACCGGCATAGACCGCGGTCAGCAAGGCAAAGATGATATAGCCCGCGCTGTTCGGGAAGGCAGGACGCAGCCAGCCCATGCCATAGTAGACAGCAAAGCTCAGCGCGCAGATGCAGGCGATGATAAAGGCGGACACCAGCAAGCGCTGCACAATCGGCTTGGGCGTATAGGGGCGTTCCANCCCGACCATACCGGCCTTCAGCGCTTCGAGNTGCACAATATACACCAGCGCGATGTANGAGATCACCGCNGGCAGAAACGCGTGTTTCACCACGTCGAAATAGGGGATGCCCACATATTCAACCATCAGGAAGGCCGCGGCCCCCATGACGGGCGGCATGATCTGACCGTTGACCGAAGACGCAACCTCGACCGCGCCGGCCTTTTCAGAGCTGAACCCCACCTTTTTCATCAGCGGAATGGTAAATGTCCCCGTGGTCACGACGTTGGCGATAGAGGAGCCGGAAATCAGCCCCGTCATGGCAGAGGACACAACAGCAGCCTTCGCCGGCCCGCCTTTCATGTGGCCCATCATGCTGAAGGCGACCTGGATGAAATAGTTNCCNGCACCGGCCTTATCCAGCAGCGCGCCGAACAGGACGAAGAGGAATACGAAAGACGTCGACACACCAAGCGCGATGCCGAACACACCTTCGGTGGTGATCCACTGGTGGTTCACGATCTCAGAAAGCGAGTTGCCCTTATGCGCGATGATATCCGGCATCATCGGCCCCAAGACGTTATAGACAAGGAAGACCGACGCAACGATCATCAGCGCGGGCCCGAGGGCGCGGCGCGTTGCCTCTAGCAGGATCATGATGCCGATCACGAAAACAACCGTATCTTGCATGTTCGGTGCACCGACACGGCCCGAGATTTCGCGATAATACACAAACAGATACAACGCAGCGGCCGCGCCAACCAGCGCCAGGGCCCATTCCCACAAGGGGATACGGTCTTTGGGCGATCCAAGCACGACACATGCGACAATGACGATGGCGACCAGCGGGATCCACCAGGTCGGCGTGCCGTCTTTGGCCGCGACCATGAACAGATAGGCCAGCACGACGGGCACGATAATCCCCAGCCCCAGCTGCACCTTGGTGCGCGCGGCGGGGAAGGCGGCGATGCCAAGGAAAATAGCAAAGGCCAGGTGGATTGACCGGGCTTCGGTATCGTTAAAAACACCCCAGCCGAAAACAAAAGGAAGCGGGGAGGCGATCCACAGCTGGAACAGCGACCACGCCAGCGCGGTCAGCGCCAAAAAAACGCCAACGCTTCCGGTCGCTGACCTGCCGCCCGTGTCCGAAGACGCGACAAGTTCGTCCAGTTCGCTTTGGCTCAACCCGCCTTTTCCGGCGGCTTCGGCTTCTACAGCGGCGGCTTGGTGTTGATCGTTCTGTGACATCTTCGTCCCCTTGGCGGCCCCGTATCAGGACAGGTGCACGTTTGTTGTCGTTCTGCTGCGGTCGTTGCCGCAGGATGCGAACGCGAGGCTGTCCTCGCGTTCGCTAATGGTCAAACGGCGCGCTTATTCAATCCAGCCACGCTCTTTGTAGTACTTCGCCGCACCATCATGCAGAGGGGCGGACAGACCATCTTTGATCATCTCTTCTTCTTTGAGGTTCTCAAACGCGGGGTGCAGCTTTTTGAAGCGGTCAAAGTTGTCGAACACAGCTTTTACAACTTCGTACACAACTTCTTCGTCCACATCAGCGGAGGTCACAAAGGTCGCTTTCACGCCGAATGTTTTCACATCCGCGTCGGTGCCTTTGTACATGCCACCGGGGATGGTGGAGTATGCGTAGAAGGGGTTATCCGCGACCAGCTTGTCGATCGCTTCGCCTTCAACCGGCACCAGCTTGGCGTCGACTGTGGAGACGGCTTCCTGGATCGACCCGTTGGGGTGGCCCACGGTGTAGATGATCGCGTCGACCTTGTTATCGCCCAAAGCGGCGGCCTGTTCGGCTGGCTTCAGCTCGGATGCGAGCGCGAAGTCATCCATGGTCCAGCCTTTGGCATCCAGAACGACTTCCATCGTGGCGCGCTGACCTGAACCGGGGTTACCGACGTTGACGCGTTTGCCTTTCAGGTCGTCAAAGCTTTCGATGCCGGAATCGGCCCGGGCGATGACGTTGAAGGGTTCGGCGTGTACAGAGAATACCGCGCGCTCTTTGTCGAACTTGTCGCCTTCGAACTGCGAAGACCCATTGTACGCGTGGAACTGCCAGTCGGACTGGGCAACACCCATGTCCATGTCACCCGCCTTGATGGCGTTGATGTTGGCGATGGAACCACCGGTGGACGGAGCGGTACATTTCAGGCCGGTTTTGGCGCTGTCACGGTTTACCAAGCGGCAGATCGACTGACCCACAACAAAGTAGACGCCGGTCTGGCCGCCGGTCCCGATGGTGATGAATTTCTCCTGCGCGGTGGCGGCGGTACCCGCGACCAGTGCAGAGGCGATGGCGATGGACTTGAAAATAGTCATTTGAAGTCTCCCAACTTAATTGTCTGAACANACGTCATTGATGCGCATGCTCTCCGTCATGGTTGAAATGAGCGCAGATATTCCGAAGCAAAACAAGCTGATTTATTGCGATTTTTCCCCGAAATAATGCTCTGACCCTGNGCNAATCGCGGCGTGAAATCATNAATTATTTTCACTATGCGGTACACANGGCNCCCGTCATTTANGGNACGCGGATGGTAAATCGCAACGCGAAAAACGATGTAATAAACTGATTTTCCATATTTATTTCACTTCCCCCAATCCCGTGCCTAAAAATACTAGCGCGCAGCGGCACAAAATCAAAACTGCGGGCCGGAATATGNGCCGGACATCTGCCTTCGCCGCGCGGTACTTTCGGGNTATTTGTGCTATATAACCGAAAAAGCAGCGATTTTCGACCCAGACGCGCCAGCAGGAGCCCCACATGAAAGCACTCAAATCCCTCGGCCGCTTTGGCCTTTTTGCGACTGTCATCGTCCTNTTCGGCGCGTTCGCGATGCTCACAGCGCTNTGGTCGTGGTGGATGGTNCTCCCGTCGGTGATCTTCGGCATCCTCGCGGGTATGGGGGTGTACGACCTGATCCAGNCCAAACATTCGATCCTGCGCAACTATCCGGTGCTGGGACACATGCGGTTTTTCTTTGAAGGTATCCGCCCGGAAATCAGGCAATATCTGATTGAATCCGATCAGGACGAAGAACCCTTCAGCCGTGATGACCGGTCGCTGGTCTATCAACGCGCCAAAGGCGTGGAAGANGCGCGGCCTTTCGGCACGCGGATGCGGGTCTATGATGCGGGGTATTCATGGGTCACCCATTCGGTCCAGCCGGTCCATATCACCGACACGGATTTTCGCGTGACCATCGGCAACAAGGACTGCAAGCAGCCCTATGATGCGTCGATCTACAATATCTCGGCGATGAGCTTTGGGTCGCTGTCGGCNAATGCGATCAGCGCCCTNAACAAGGGGGCNAAGATGGGCCNGTTCGCCCATGACACCGGCGAAGGCGGGATCAGCCGCTATCACCGCGAGGGGGGCGGCGACCTGATCTATGAAATCGGGTCNGGCTATTTTGGCTGCCGCACNGAAGACGGGCAGTTCGACCCCGACAAATTCAAGGAGCAGGCNGCNAGCGACCAGATCAAGATGATCGAGCTTAAGTTGAGCCAGGGTGCCAAACCCGGTCATGGTGGCATGCTGCCCGCGTCGAAGATCAGTGCCGAGATCGCGGCGGCACGGGGCATCCCGATGGGGCACGACTGNATCTCGCCCGCNGCCCATTCNGCGTTCACCTCTCCTGTGCAGATGATGGAGTTTCTGGGCAAGCTGCGCGATCTGTCGGGCGGCAAGCCTGTGGGGTTCAAGCTGTGCATCGGCCACCAGCGTGAATTCATGTGTATGGTCAAGGCGATGCTGGATACGGGGATCGTGCCTGACTTTATCGTCGTAGACGGCACCGAAGGCGGCACGGGCGCTGCCCCGCTTGAATTCGCCAACCACGTCGGCATGCCGATGGTCGAGGGGCTGACCTTTGTGCACAACACCCTGCGCGGTGCCGGTATTCGCGATCAGGTGAAACTGGGCGCGGCNGGCAAGGTCGTATCAGCCTTTGATATCGCCCGTGCGCTGGCTTTGGGCGCGGATTGGTGCAACTCCGCCCGTGGGTTCATGTTTGCGGTGGGCTGTATCCAGGCACAGGCGTGCCACACCAATCACTGCCCCGTCGGNGTCGCGACCCAAGACCCCACCCGTCAGCGNGCNTTGGATGTGGATGACAAAAGCCAGCGTGTCGCGCGGTTCCACCGCAATACGCTGATGGCCTTGGGCGAGATGACAGGNGCCGCCGGTCTAGAGCACCCCAGCGATTTCCTGCCCCGCCATATGATGATGCGGCAAAGCGATAACAGCATGGTGCAGGGTGATCAGGTCTATGGCTACCTGCCCGAAGGCTATCTGCTGGATGATCAATCGCCCGACTATAACGGCAATAAAACCCGTTGGGCGCGGGCGCAGGCCGACAGCTTTGTACCGTTTGATTAAACGCGCCCAAGNCNNNAAACACAAAAGGCGCGCAGGTTTCCCGGCGCGCCTTTCATTNTNANGACAGAGCTTACTTTGCTTCTTCGGCGACCGCGGCAGCGACGGAGGCTTCGAAAATCCCNAGCCCCTCTTCGATGATCGCATCCGACGCGGTCAGCGGCACCATCACACGCACGGCGTTGCCCTGCATGCCACAGCTCAGCAGCAGCAGACCGCGCTTNAGCGCGTGCGCGATGACGCGTTTGGTGAAATCACCGTCCGGCGTCGCCGTGTCAAAGTCGGTCACAAACTCGACCGCGACCATCGCACCNAGACCGCGGATATCCCACATGCGGAAAGGCGCAGAGCGTGCGCCGATCTCGGCAAAGCGCGCCTTGAGGTGTTCCCCCATGTCCAGCGACCGCTGCAGCAGGCCTTCTTCCTCGATCGCCTCGATCGCGGCAAGCGCTGCGGCACAGGCGACGGGNTTGCCNCCGTANGTGCCACCCANNCCGCCGGGGATCATCGCGTCCATCACATCAGCGCGGCCNATNACACCCGCCANNGGATAGCCACCCGCCATCGACTTTGCGACGGTGATCAGATCGGGGGTCACGCCGGAGTGTTCGATGGCAAACCATTTGCCGGTCCGGCCAAAGCCCGCCTGCACTTCGTCGGCGATCAGCATGATACCGTGCTGGTCACAGATCTCGCGCAGCTGGTGCATCATCTCGAACGGCACAGGGGTATAACCACCCTCGCCCAAGACGGGCTCGATGATGATGGCNGCCACACGTTCGGGCTGCGCATCGGTCAGAAAGAGGTTCTTCAGGCCGGTGATCGCATCCTCGACCGTGATCCCGTCGCGAGGCGATGGGAAAGGCGCGCGGAAGATATCGGACGGGAAGGGACCAACGTCTTTTTTGTAAGGAGAGATTTTACCCGTCATCCCCANCGTCAGCAGCGTGCGCCCGTGGTAGCCGCCGGTAAAGGCGATCACACCGGGGCGGCCGGTTGCAGCCCGCGCGATCTTGACCGCNTTTTCCACCGCCTCGGCACCGGTTGTCACCANCAGCGTTTTCTTGGGCGCGTCACCGGGGGCCAGCGCGTTCAGCTTTTCCGCCAGTTCGATATAGGGGGCGTAGGGCACAACCTGAAANCTGGTGTGCGTGTATTGGTCTTCTTGCGCCTTGGCTGCCGCGATCACCTTGGGGTGACGGTGGCCGGTGTTCAGCACGCCGATGCCGCCAACGAAGTCGATGTAGCGGTTGCCATCCACNTCCCAAAGTTCCGCGTTCTCGGCGTATTTCGCATAGATCGGNGCCGCAGAGGCAACGCCACGTGGAACAGCCTGTTCACGGCGGGCGATCAACTGAGCGTTGGTTTCGACAGATACGTTTGCATCAAGCATGTCGGGCACGACGCTGCTTTTTGCCGGTTTCTTTGCAGCGGCCTTGCGCGGCTGCTTTTTGACAGTACTAGGCATATACAAATCCTCTTGTTGAAACGCGACCCGCGTTTAAAATCCTCTTATTGCGTTTAATTTAATTGTCAATATAGATTTNCCTCAGCGCGCNTCAGTTGAATCGGNTGCGCCAAAATTTGCCTGTGATCGCACCAAGATACGGGTTAGGAAGCTGACAGAAATAATCCGGGGACCGGACGTGGACATAGGTCAAAGACTAAGATCGATTCGAGAAGAACGCGGCCTGTCTCAGCGCGAACTGGCGACCAAGGCAGGGCTGACCAACGGCACCATCTCCNTGATCGAGAAGAACAAGACGAGCCCCTCGGTCGCGTCTTTGAAAAGCCTGCTGGACGCGATCCCGATCAGCATGGCTGAATTCTTTTCAACGCTGGAAGANACGCAATCGCCCAAGGTCTTNTACCGCGAGAGNGAGTTTACCAAAGTCTCNCCCACCTATGACGGTCAGGTGTCNNTGCGCCAGCTTGGCAATGCGGAGCAACACTCNTTGCAAGTGCTGCACGAAACCTACCCGCCTGGCGCGGATACAGGCCCCGAACTGCTGGTGCATGAGGGCGAAGAAGCTGGTGTGGTTATTTCCGGAGAGATCGAGGTGACGGTCGATGATGCCGTNGCCGTNCTGGCACCGGGGGATGGCTATCTTTTTGACAGCCGCTTGCCGCACCGGTTCAGAAACATCGGCGACGTACAATGCATTGTNGTAAGTGCATGTACGCCGCCGAGTTTTTGATTTCGTTTTCTTGANGTGCGGATGGCNCGCACNANACCTTTGATTATCGTTCGTCGTCGCGCCGGGAATGGCTATGCAATGACGATCTTTGGCGCTTTTTCTCTTCGCTGCCCCGTTGCGTGGTCAGCGAAACGATAGCGATTGCGGCCAAAGCGAGAATCAAAAATGAAGCGATAAACAAATCTGTCGTCATTGATGCCTCCTGTTCGCTTGTGTGGCTCGTTCAGGANACTAACAGCCCACGGGTCACATGGTTCCACNGNCTGGAGGGCGCAATTGCTGCATTGCAGAGTTTGCGCGGCGCTTTGCTGAGACGGCGAATGTCGCCTGACATACGCGATCGGGACCACATCCATCGCGAAACCACCGAAAGTCCCATGAATCCCGNAGGTTGCNCCCCAACAGGCCCCGCTGNCTGGGACGCGAAGGATTCACCGCCGACATACTGAAAATAAATTTAATTTTACCGAGTTTTCTGCGCCGAACCCTCAGTAATCGTAGACTTCTTTCGCCTGCAGCGGCACGTGGAATTCAACGCTCAGCGTATAGGTGCCCTCTTCATCGNTGATCTCTACCTGCCCGTTCAACTGACGCGAGAACGCGTTGATCAACCGNGAACCAAGGCCGGTNCCTGCTTCGGGATCAATATTGCCGGTGGTGTTCTTAACAAACAGCAACGCCATTTCCGGCTGGGTATGAGACAGGCTCACCTCGATATGTCCCTTTGCCTTGCCGTCGGCGGCGACATATTTCAGCGCATTGGTAATCGCCTCGGACACCAGNAACGTCAGCGGTGCGGCGTCGTCGGGGTCAAGCTGAACCGCNTCGTAGTTTTGCGACACCGTCACGCCAGAGCCGGACGGCAGACCNACGCTNAGNAGCTGGTTCACGATNTCATGCATNAGCGCNCCACCNTCGACNCGGGTNAGGTTGTCGTTCTGNTANAGGCTTTTGTGCACTGTCGCGAGGCTNAGGATNCGNTCCTGCANNCGCTGCANCACNCGTTTCGCATCNGNNGTGGNCGCCTGACGGATCTGCATGTTCATGATNGAAGAGATCAGCTGAAGGTTATTCTTCACCCGNTGATGCACTTCTTTCAGCAGAATATTCTTTTGGCGCAGGTTGTCTTCTANCGACGCTTCATCCCGCAGGATCGATTCCGCCATACCGACAAAGGCATGCTCCATATTCANGATCTCAGTCGGGACGACACCCCCCAANGGCGTGCGCGGCAAGGTTCTGTTCAACGCGAAATGGCGCATCTGCCGACCAAGTTTGCGGATGTGTTTAATGGCCAGACGGTTCAGCGCCCAGAAGGCCACGACAAGGCTTGCNAGCCACATCGCCACCGGCAGCACGAAGCTAAGCGTTGTCATCGCCCCTGCCTGAAGCAGCGGGGAATCCTCGGGCCAGACGCTCATGGCGTAGGCAACACCNGGGACGATGGGCAAAACNGCATAGACGCGGTCCTGCCCTTGCTGGTTGGTATCATGGAAGACGCGACCAGACTGGCCCACATACCATTTCAACGCNGCAAAGGAGGGCAGCTCTTGCTCGGCCGCTTCAACGCCATTTTTGGTCGTCAGGATGTCGCCCTGCGCGTTGAAGGTCAGCATCGCGATCGGCTGCGACCCTGTCTCGGGCACCGGTGCGTCGTNAAAAACCTTNTCGGGAATGGACAGGTTGATAAAGCCGATCAGCTCTTCTTCCACCTTAAGCGGGTTGGTGACGATCAGCACCGGTTCCTTGCTTTGCGCCGGCGTGCTGGTGACATTCGCCATGCGACTTTTGTGTTCGATCATCTTNTGAAATACAGGCCGGTCCGACACGTTTCCCGAAACGCCTGTCGANACNCANTCCATCCGCCCGTCGTTTTGGATGAAGCTTGCGACCGTATAAAGGTCGGAGGATNGCTGATATTCNCGCATGAAAGCGCTGCATGACACATTGTCAGACTTGATCAGTTTGACCACGGACGCCAAAGCCGCCGCTGCGCCGAACGCTTCCTGTATGGTGCTGCTTTCCTTCGCCGACGCTTGCTCTGTAATGGCAAGCAGCGACAGTTCGGCATTCTCGAGGTTCTGCTCCGCAATCTCTCGCGTCTGAACAACGGCGATCAAACCGATGGGCAGCAACGCAAGCGAAAGGAAAAGCAGCACGCGAAACGCGAGGCCCCGAAAGATATTTGTGGACAGAAACCCCGACGTCACGATCAGAAAGAAGACACTTTAGATGCCGAGATAACCGACATCGTCGCATCATCCGTCATTTCGAGGCTTTCGTCATCGCGCAGGCCCATCAGCTCAGCCAGTCGCGCACGGGCACGGTTCGTCCGGCTTTTGATCGTACCGACGGCCACGCCACACATCTCGGCGGCTTCCTCGTAGGAAAAGCCCGATGCACCGACCAGCAGCAATGCTTCGCGCTGTTCGTCTTTCAGCAAACCCAGAGCTTTGCGGAAATCGGTCATTTGCATATGCCCGTCATGCGCCGGCTTTTCGGCAAGGCTTTCGGTGAACACACCATCCACATCAGCGACCTCGCGGTTGGCTTTACGACGGGAAGAATAATAGGTGTTCCGCAAAATTGTGAAGAGCCAAGCGCGCATATTTGTGCCGACTTCAAATTTTTCGATGTTGGTCCAGGCTTTGACCAGAGTATCCTGAACCATGTCATCCGCGACGGCACCGTTCCGGGTCAGGCTGATGGCAAAGGCGCGCATGGCGGGCAAATGCTCCACCAGTTGGTCGCGGGGATCAGAATTGCTCATCCTTTTTTACCAGCGTTTTTATCCTGTTCTTTCAACTGATTAAGCAGGTCTTTAAATTTATCGGGAATCCCTTCTTCCATCGTCTCGTCATAAACGCGGCGAAGATTTTCGTCGATAAAGCGCTCACGCTCGTCGTTTTGGCCTGATTGCATGAACAAGTTTCCTGCCTTCTTTAAATACTGTATTTATACATATGACACGGAACCAAACACAGCGTTAGGGGGTTTGGTTCCAGAAATATTTTAAAAGGACGACAATAAATGACGGATGTCACCGAAACACCAAGTGTCAGCGATGCGTTGGGTGAATGCCTTCCTTACCTGCGTCGCTACGCGCGCGCACTGACCGGCAGCCANAACAGCGGCGACGCTTTTGCAGCCGCCTCGCTCGAAGCGATTTTGACGGACCGGTCGGTTCTGGATGGTGTAGACACCCGCACAGGTGTGTTCCGCGTTTTGTACGGCATCTGGGCCAGCGCNGGTGCNCCNGTCGANGAAGGTGAAAGCGGCCCCCGCGCCAAGGCGCAAAANCACCTCGCCAANCTGACCAANCACAGCCGCGAAGCNTTGNTGCTGCACACGATCGAAGGGTTCTCGTTCAAAGAGGTCGGCCAGATCATCGGTGTTGAAGAAGGCGAAGCCAGCGAGCTGGTGCAGATTGCCCGCCGCGAAATGGCAGATAGCGTTACCGGTTCGGTCATGATCATCGAGGACGAGGCCATCATCGCGATGGACATCGAATCCATCGTCGCCGAAATGGGCCACCGTGTGACCGGTGTTGCGCGCACGCGTGACGAAGCTGTCAAACTGGGCAANGCGGATGTGCCNGACCTGATCCTCGCGGATATNCAGCTGGCCGATAACTCCTCCGGNATCGATGCCGTGAACGANCTGCTGCGCGATTTGGGTAACCGTCCGGTGATCTTCATCACCGCATTCCCCGAGCGCCTGCTGACCGGTGACAAGCCCGAACCCGCATTCCTGATCTCCAAGCCCTACACGGTGGATCAGGTCGTATCGGCTGTTTCGCAAGCGATGTTCTTCTCGTCGACAGANACGCTGCACAGCTAAACCGGCATACACGCAAACAAACGAGGCCGCGGTGGTTCCACCGTGGCCTTTTTTTATCGATNCTGTGNGACGCAAGCCACGCCTTTAAGGAACTTATATCTACAGGGCGCGTTTGGTTGGTGAACACATGAATAATGGAGACCACCATGGCCAAGGACGTAACCAACACAAGCAACCTGTCTGTCGATGATATCTCGGTCCAGCTGGCCGTTTTGAAAGATGACATCGCGTCGCTGACAAGCACGATGGCCGATCTGACCAAAGCCAAAAGCGCNGAAGCCGCCAACCAGGCGAAATCCACNGCGCANGATNTGGCGAACTCCGGCCGTGACAAGGCATTGGAAGCGCAGCAAACAGCCGAAGACTTTGTACGCACACAACCAGCCGCCGCATTGGGNATCGCTGCNGGTGTCGGCTTTATCGCCGGTCTGTTCGCGACACGCCGCTAATGTTCGAATATGTGACGGATAGGGTTGCCCANAAGGCAACCCGAACGGCGCAAACTGCCGCCATCGGCTTTGGCGCAATGCTCTGCCTGATTGTGGGCGGGGCGTTTCTTGCNGTCGCCGCGTGGCTGTTCTTGCTTACCATCACCACACCGCTGGTAGCCTGTCTGATTATGGGCAGCCTGTTTTTCGGTATGGGTCTTGTATTGATTGCGGCCCTGTCNATCCGGGCGCGTGCAATCCGGCGTCAGAAACGCGAAGCCGCCTTACGCGCACAGGCGATGCAACAGGCGCAAGCCACCGGCGGCGTCGGCGGAATCGCCGCGATCATCACGGCTTTTGTCAATGGTCTGAACGCAGGGAAGCAAGCGCGTCGCTGATGCCTTGCACCATGGTGTCATTGGTGAAAGGCCGGTCTACGACGGAATAGATGTAGGTGTCGGGAATGCTTTGACCTTCGCCATATAGAACATAGGCGACATCTTTCGTGGGCAGGTCTGCGGCAAAGAGTTCCGACAGGTCATTCGACGTGCCGGACACAAGCGCCACGGCCTGAGACGAACAACTGCGCAGCTCAGAGATAAAAGCGGAAAGGGTTTCGGACACAGACAATGCGGCGTCACCGAATGCCTGTTCCAGCATGTCGATCACATCCGCCCGAACGATCGGGTCAGTATCGAATACGAAAAAAGGAATCACATCGCGCCTTTCTAATCCCGCGAAGGTAGCAATATTTCCAAAGCGCCGCGTTAAACTATGACATACGAGTTAGGAATTTTTTCATGGGTATCGATTGCCGCTATTGTCCGCTTCACAAAAAGGACGCCTTTGTCACCATGACAAGGGAAGAGCTTGAGTTCATGCAGAAATTCAAAGTCGGTGAGCTTAGCGTCGACCCTGGCACGACAATCCTGATGCAGGGGTCCAACTCCCCCCAACTCTATACGGTGCTGTCCGGCATGGGCATCCGGCATAAGTCGCTGGATAATGGTGAACGGCAGGTCATTAACTTTGTCTTCCCCGGCGATTTCATGGGGCTTCAGGCCGGTATGCTTGGCGAAATGGGCCACAGCGTAGAGGCGCGGACGCATATGCGCATGTGCGTGTTCAACCGGTCGGATTTCTGGACCTTTTTCCGCAGTAATCCCAGCCGCGCGTTCGATATCACATGGCTCGCCGCGATAGAGGAGCATTTCCTTGGCGAAACGCTTGCCACGGTCGGGCAACGCACCGCGCTGCAAGCGGTGTCATGGGCGATGCTCAAGTTCTTTGAACGAGGGATGGGGCTGGGGTTGGTGACAAATAACACAATGACCCTGCCCTTCACGCAACGCGATCTGGCGGATGCTTTGGGTCTATCGCTTGTTCATACCAACAAGACCCTCGCGAAGCTGCGGGACCAGCAACTCGCGTCCTGGTCGGATCAGGTGCTGCAGGTCAACGACCTCGACAAGCTCGCCGACGTCGCAGAGACAGAGCGCAGCAAACCGGCCAAGCGCCCCTTGATGTAGGCGCTATTCCTCGCTCACACTTACCAGATTATCGGCCACATAAGCCCCGCGTTTGCCAAGCGGCCGGTCACGGCCAATGGTGCTGTCAGGGCGCGTGCGCAGTTCAACCTGCGCGTTCCACGACGCCCCCATCAGCACCAGAAAACTGCTGATCCACAGCCAGACCAGCATGGCGATCACAGCGCCAATAGACCCGTAGACCTGATTGTAATTGCCGAAGTTCGCAACGTAATAACTGAACCCGATCGACACCACCGCCCATGAAAACACCGCGAAAACGGCCCCCCATGTCAGCCAGCCGATGCGCGCCGCACGACGGTTCGGGCCAAAGCGGTACAGCACCCCAACACCGGCCAATAGCACCAGTATCGCGATGCTCCAGCGGATGATCTCGGCCACGAAATAGCCGAATACCCCCAGGGGGATGAACGACAGCACAATCGGTGCGATCACCACAGTGATCAGCGCTATCAGCCCCACCATCACCAAGGTAAAGGTCAGCATCAGCGCCCGCAGATAGTGCCGCGCGGCGTTGCGATTGCGTTCACTATACACGCTGTTCAGGCCGATCATCATCGCGCCCACACCTGCCCGCGCCGACCACATCGCCACCAGAACCGAAGCCGCACCAGCCCACCCCAGTTTACCGGTGCTGGTCGTGACCAACGACACCACCTGATCATTGAGAATATCATAGACGTCATCGGGCAGCAGACCGCGCATGTCTTCCAGCTGGGCGATGACAACCACAGGGTCAGAGATCAGGCTCAGGATCGTGACCAACGCGGCAAGGGCGGGAAACAGCGACAACATCGCATAAAAAGCGACCCCCGCCGCAATCAGCGAGACGTTCTTTTCAGAGATATCAACCAGCGCCGCTTTCAGCGCATCCCAGTACAGCTTTACGGTGCCCACCGATTTCTGTGTCAAAACCCTTGATCCTCGTTCCCCACGGCTGCGGCCCCTGCCACATCACATTTACGCTACTTTTCCTCTTCTACCTCATCGCGCACCTGACCCCAAGCGACGAGGGTAAAGATGATCGTTCCGCCAACAATGTTGCCCGCAAGCACCGGTAAGAAGAACTCGAACACCGCCGCCATCAGGCCAAGCTGGCCGTCCAGTATCATCACCGCCATCTCGACCGACCCCGCAACGATATGCGCGAAATCCCCCGCGGCGATAAGCCAGGTGAACACAAGGATCAGGAAGAACGACGTCTCATCCGCCTGAGGCATCATCCAGACGATAAGCGCGACGATGACCCCCGCCGGAATGGCCCGCCAGAACCCCTGATAGGCCCCCATGCTGGTTGCGTGATGCGACAGGTCCAGAATGGCGGGCAGCACCTCGGGCGAAATCGCGGGCGTCCACAGAAACAGCATCGCCGCAGCAAAGGCCCCCACCACATTCGCCGCCAGCACGATCCCCCACAGGCGGAACATACACATCAGCGAATGCCAGGTCTTGGCCCGCATGATCGGCAAAACGGTGGTGATGGTGTTTTCGGTAAACANCTGCATCCGCCCCATGATCACCGCCAGAAAACCCAGCGAATAGCCCAGGTTCTCGATCAGGAAACGATGCGCGGTATCGGGCAGATAGGTCCGGAACACGGCCTCGCCCAGAACCGACAGGCTGATCATCACCCCCGCCGCGATCCCCGACCAGATCAACGACCGCTTGCTGCGCGCCAGCTCTTCCTCGCCCTCACGGCGGATCACTTCGTAGATNAGCTTGGGCGACANNGCCGTCGCTTCGCTGACCGATTTCTCCTCGGCTTGCGCGTCCTGTGGTTTCTTACGCGAAACCCTGCGTTGAATAAGAGGGGCCATTCCTGCGCTCCTGAAAACTACGAACAAACGGGGCCGAAGCCTAAAAATCTGATTGTGATCCAGCATCAAACTAGCGCAGAAACTGCATAAGCACAGAAAGTAACGCAGCAGGGCCGCATAATGTTCACAGAANANACCAAACTCATGNCGGCAATCCGCGACCGCTTTGCCCATGTTGACAGCTGCCCGTTCCAGGGNCCGCGCGTGTTTTTCGAAAACGCTGGCGGCGCGCTGACATTGAACACGGTCGTCGAGACCTCGACCANATTCGCNGCCATCCCCGACAATCAGGGGCGCGACAACCCCGCGTCCCATGCGCTGGTCGATATCATCAANCAGGCCCGCGCCGATATGGCGNTGTTNTTCAACGCGCCTGACGGGCAGTTCTTTGTCGGCGAAAGCGGGACAGAGCTGTCGTTCCGCCTGATCCGGACAGCNGTCATGGGCAGCGCCCCCGGTGCCGTCATCGGGTCTACTGTGGAACACCCCGCCTCNCGCAGCGCGGCGCAACACTGGGCCGATGTGGCGGGCAAACCCTATATCAGCGTGCCCCACGATAACGCGACNGGTCAGGTAACGCCCGACGCCTACGCCGCTTTGATGACCCCCGAGGTACGGGTCGCCACGATCCTGCACACCTCCCCCGTGACGGGGATCGCCAATGATGTGGNGGGCATCAGCGCCGCGATCCGCGCCATCGCCCCCGACGCCTATATCTTTGTCGACGGCATCCAGCACGCCAGCCATGGGCATATCGACATCGCCAGCTATGACATCGACGGCTATGTCATCTCTCCGTACAAACTGTTCTCGCGCCACGGCTATGGCATTGCCTGGGCGTCAGAGCGTCTTACCGCGCTGCCGATCGAGACACTGGCGAACGGTCCCGCCGGGAATTGGGAAATGGGNACCCGTGACACGGGCGCCTATGCGACATTCTCGGATGTGGTGCGCTATTTCGACTGGCTCGGNAGCCANGTGTCAGACGCCACTGCCCCCCGCGCGCGGATAGAGGCCGCCGCCGCTGCGATCCACGACCACGAACAGCAGCTGACCAACGCGCTGCTGTTCGGCACGGGAAACCTCGCCGGATTGGCCGATCTGGCGGGCGTCACGATCCTGGGCGGCACCGAAAACCNCGACCGCGAGGGGCTTGTGTCCTTCACGCTCGACGCCCTGCCCGCGGCGGATATCGTGGCCCNACTCAACGCCCAAGGCATCCGGACCCATGTACGCAAGGCGGATCACTACTCCGGCAATATCCTGACCCCACTCGGGCTTGATGCCGCGGTGCGTGTGTCGCTNTGCCATTACAACTCCATGGANGAAGTCCGCGCCCTGCTCACGGCGATNAANGACATCGCCGCATAAATGCCCGGTNGCNGCTTCATTTTGCAAAATAAACTCGAATCCGACGGGGCAACTGCAGACTTCGCTTGCCATATATGAACGCCCGTTCAAACATGGCGGTATGACAAGCACTCTCTCTACCGCCATTATCGCCAAGCGTGACGATCTGATCGCGCTGACCCAAGATCTGATCCGCATCCCGACGCTTAACCCGCCGGGTCAGGACTANCGGCTNATCTGNGAATACCTNGATACCCGCCTGCGCAAGCACGGGTTCGAGACGCAGCTGATCCGCGCCTTTGGNACCCCCGGCGATAGCGAGAAATACCCCCGTTGGAACATCATCGCCCGCCGCGAAGGGCGCAGGGCGGGCGAATGTGTCCACTTCAACAGCCACACCGATGTGGTCGAGGTCGGGGCCGGCTGGACGTTTGATCCCTTTGGNGCCGAAATCTCGGACGGCAAGATTTACGGNCGCGGCACCTGCGATATGAAAGGCGGGCTGGCGGCCTCTATCATCGCGGCNGAGACNTTTATCGAACANCACCCCGATTTCAGCGGCGCAATCGAAATCTCCGGCACAGCGGACGAGGAATCCGGCGGCTACGGCGGTGTCGCCTATCTGGCCGAGCACGGNCATTTCAACCCGGACCGCGTGCAACATGTGATCATCCCCGAACCGCTGCAAAAAGACCGTATCTGTCTGGGNCANCGGGGCGGCTGGTGGGCCGAGATCGAAACCAAGGGCGAGATCGCCCATGGCTCCATGCCGTTTCTGGGCGATTGNGCCGTGCGCCACATGGGCGCAGTGCTCTCCGAGTTNGAAAACAAGCTGTTCCCCGCCATGGCCGCCCGNCACACAGACATGCCCGTGGTCCCCGAAGGGGCGCGTAGTTCGACGATGAACATCAATTCGATCCANGGTGGGCAAAAGGAAAACGACCCGGATTTCGACGGGCTNCCNGCCCATTGCGTGCCAGACAGCTGCCGCATCACCATTGACCGGCGCTTTTTGCTGGAAGAACCGCTGGATCAGGTGCGCGGCGAAGTACGCGCCCTGCTGGAAGGTCTGCGCGAAACGCGGGTCGATTTTGACTACGAGCTGACAGAGCTGAATTCGGTCCTGCCGTCGATGACCGACCGCGATGCGCCGGTNGTGCAAACCGTCGCCCATGCGATCGAGGATATCATGGGCAAGGCCCCTGAATACGTCGCCTCCCCCGGGTCATACGACCAGAAACACATCGACCGGATCGGCAAGCTCAAGAATTGCATCGCCTATGGCCCCGGCCTGCTAGAGCTGGCGCATAAGCCGGATGAATATATCGGCATCGACGATATGGTCGACAGTGCCTGCGTGATGGGNGCCGCGCTGGAGACGCTGCTGCTTCCGAAAGACTAAGGCCCTNAGCCNTCNGCAAAGGCGTGTGGCGCGGCGATTGCCAGACCGTCGACGATCGCGGTCATCGCGGCCCCGCGGTGCAGTTCGGCCTGCGGAAATGCATCGCGCATGGCNCGGTCGATCACGCCCATCAGNCTGGACCCGCCGACAAAGATCAGCTTGGTCACGGCNTCGGGTTTTACCTCTGCCTGCGCCGTCAGATCGGTCGCAACCTGCGCGATCTCNGNNGCCATCTGCGCCAAACTCGCCGCCATCATCGCCGGTGGCAGTGGGACCGTCAGCCCGNGCTCCACGATCTTGAGGTCGATCTGCGGCGGGGCGCTTGCATCGGGGTCATTCGCCGCGATCTTGCCGGCCTCTACCGCGAAGGCCATATCGTGGCCCAGCTCATCCTCCAGCACCCGTTGCAGTCGGTTCAGCAGCTTCGGCTCTACCGCGTATTTCGCCAGATCCTCGACCGCGCGACGCTGTTCGCGGGTGTAAAGGAACGGGATCTTCTGCCACGTCGCCAAATCGGCAAAAACCGCATGAGGGGCGGCGTGGGTTTCATCACCGAACACATGTTTGATCTGGCTGCCCATCCCCAGATGCGGCATCACATGCTGAAGGCTCAGCTCGCGGTCAAAGTCGGTCCCCCCAATGCGCACCCCTTTGCTGGCGAGGATATGAATGCCCGCGTCACCTTCCTGCCGGAAAAGGGTAAAGTCAGACGTACCGCCCCCGATATCGACGATCAGCCCCAGATCGCCGGGTTCAAGCACGGCACGATTGGCCAGGGCCGCAGCCTCGGGTTCGGGCATGAAGCGGACCTGTTTGAACCCGGCTTGCATATAGCATTCGGTCAAATCCACCAACGCCTGCGCGTCCCGCGCCGGATCGGCACTGTGGAACATCACAGGTCGCCCTGACAGCGCCCGATCAAACTGCTGGCCGGTGGCGCGCTCTGCCTTCGTTTTCAGCTCGGCCAGAAAGCTCGCCACGATGGCGATGAAATCCATGCGTTTGCCCAACAGAACCCGACTTTCGCGCATCAAGGGCGTGCCCAGCAGACTTTTGAGCGCACGCATATAGCGCCCGTCGTCGCCGCCGATCAGCGCCTCTTGGGCACCGCGACCATAGATGATCCGCTTTTCCTCATTGTCGAAAAATAGCGCGGTCGGCAGCGTGTTCTGCCCCGCCTCGACGGTAATCAAATGCGGCACACCGTCTACTGCATACCCCACGGCAGAGTTAGACGTTCCGAAATCGATACCCAAAGTGGGTGACATCGTAGCCATGGCGCGCCCCTTCAAAACCTCAAAAAACGGCGCATAAACCGCGCACAGGCTGGGTACAACCGATAATTGCGACAGCATCCCGACGCTGGTCAAACCTGACAGAACTGGTTAACATTTTCCTTATTGCCAACAGGAGACACCCATGGCCCATCTTCGCAAACGTATTCTAGGCACCTGCGCTGCCGCGCTGATGGCCACCGGCGTCGCCGCGAAAAACGACATCACCGTCGCGATGCAACTTGAGCCACCGCATCTGGACCCGACAAGCGCTGCGGCGGGGGCCATTGATCAGGTGCTCTATTCCAACGTTTTCGAAGGCCTGACCCGCTTTATGGGCGACGGATCGGTCGTGCCCGGGCTGGCGCAATCGTGGGAAATCTCTGACGATGGCCTGACCTATACGTTCAAACTGCAAAGCGGCGTGACCTTTCACGACGGAACGACGATGGATGCTGCCGACGTCAAATTCTCGCTTGACCGGATTAATGCCGAAGACAGCGCAAACGCCCAAAAGGCGCTGTTCGGTGCGATCTCGGAGGTAACAGTCGTCGACCCGTCGACCGTCGAAATCAAACTGTCAGAGCCGGACGGCAACCTGTTGTTCAACCTCGCATGGGGCGACGCGGTGATCGTGGCACCCGAAAGCATCGACAATATCAAGCAACTGCCCATCGGCACCGGCGCGTTCAAATTCACCAGCTGGACCCAGGGCGACAATATCCGTATCGAGAAGAACCCGAACTACTGGGGGACCCCGGCCGCGCTGGATATTGCCACATTCAAATTCATCTCTGACCCGACCGCCGCTTTCGCGTCGATGATGGCCGAAGATGTTGATGTGTTCGCCGGCTTCCCCGCGCCCGAGAACCTGCCGCAATTCGAAGCGGACCCGCGGTTTCAAGTGCTTGTCGGTTCTACCGAGGGCGAAACCATTCTGGCGATGAACAACAAACAGCCGCCGTTTGATGACCCCAAGGTGCGCGCCGCCGTCGCCCATGCCATTGATCGTCAAGCCATTATTGACGGTGCGATGTTCGGATACGGCACGCCCATCGGTACGCATTTCGCGCCCCATAACCCGGCCTATGTCGATCAAACCGCGCTGAGCCTGCATGACATCGAAAAATCCAAAGCTTTGCTGGCCGAAGCCGGCTTTGCCGACGGGTTCGAGACCACGCTGGACCTGCCGCCCCCCTCCTACGCNCGCCGCGGCGGAGAGATCATCGCCGCGCAGCTGGCCGAGGTTGGTATCACCGCCAAGATCAATAATGTCGANTGGGCCCAATGGCTTGAAACGGTGTTCAAGGGAAAGAACTTCGGCATGACAATCGTAAGTCACACCGAACCGATGGATATCGGCATCTACGCCAACCCTGATTACTATTTCCAATATGACAATCCTGATTTTCAGGCTTTGATGACCAAGCTGAACACGACCACCGACCCGGAAGCACGCAACGCGTTGCTGGGCGAGGCGCAGACCATGATCGCCCAAGATCACGTCAACGGTTTCCTGTTCCANCTGGCGTCACTGTCCGTTGCAAAGGCAGGTCTGACCGGCCTTTGGCGCAATGCNCCGACGCAGGCTGTCGACCTTACCGGTGTTTCNTGGNCCGAATAGGGCGACATTTGAAGAAAGCGATAGAAGGGGGGCTTGGGCNGTGCGCAATGCCCCCTTTTTTATACCATANGNTTACCCCCCGCTCGCCCGAGTTGTGCCATTGCCCAAGATCGGCAGCGTCTGAACCTTCGCCGCCACCCGCGTAGGGAAAGCGCGCCCGAAGATATCACTGGTCAAGCCGAACTGCCTTATCCGCCCCTCGGACAATANTAGCACTTTGTTCAACGCCGAAATTGCACAGGGCTGGCGCGCCGTGATCACCACCGTGCTACCCCGATCACGCATATGGCGTGCGACCTCCGCCACGATCTGTTCAGCATCGGGACAGCTGAAAAGCGACCGCAGCGGATCATCCATCAAAACCAGCGCCGGATTGCAGACCAACGCCCGCGCCAGCCCGATCTGCTGTANCTGCCCTTGGGTTAACGAGGATCCCCNACCCCCGCTCACAACACTCATATACCCATTCGGAAGAGCCATAATGGCGTGGTGTACACGGGCCAGCTTCGCAGCGGCGATCACCTGCGCATCCGTGGTATCGGGGCGAAATCTGGAAATGTTGTCGAAAATCGTCGCGGGCAGAAGATCAATGGTATCGGGCAAATAGCCGATCGCAGGGCCNATCTGCGCGGAAGGCCATCGGNCCAGNTTAACGGCATCAAACCGAACCTCACCGGTTGTAGGAGCCGCAACGCCAACNGCCAGTTTTGCCAATATGCTTTTGCCCGCATTTGGCCCGCCAAGCACGCACAGCCCATCCCCCGGTGACAGGTCAAAAGAGACATCCTTCAGCCCGTTTTCCGCTCGCCCCTCGATCCCGTGGGAAACGGCNGTGAAAGAAATCCGGCCCTTTGGTTCAGGCAAAGCAACCCCCTCGCGCGCCGGGATATTCTGAGAAAAATGGTGGTGCAGATGGCGGTGCGCGGACCAACCGCATGCAATCCCCTGCCAGCCGCTGATCATCTGGTCGATAGGGGCCAGTACGCGCCCCGCCAAGATCGAAGCGGCCATAATCATCCCCGCCGAGATTTGGCCCTGAATGACCAATATGGCCCCGACTGTCAGGATCGAGGATTGCAACATCAGGCGGAACGATTTGCTGAACGATGCCAGTGCATCCGGCGGGGCATGCAGGCGCTGNTGCCACGCCAGACTGCTGCGCTGAAGCCCGCGCCAATATGTGGCAAGATCATCTTGCATACGCATGGCGCGCAGCGGCTCCGCCAGACGGCGACTGTGATAGGACATATCAGCGAGGGTATGATCCTTATTTGCAGAGATGTTGATGGTGTTGCGCGTCAAATATCGGCCCGTTGCCATCATGGCACAAGCCAACGCCGCGCCGCCCAGAACCATCGCCCCCAACCAAGGGTGAATGATGAATAGGGCCAACAAAAAGATCGGCACAAACGGCATATCACAGACACTTATGAACGCGGNACTAGACAGCAGACGTCTAAGNTGCCCCAGTTGTTGCAGGGGCTCNTGTGCGCTTGCCGGTACGTTGTTCTTTTCATCATTGCTGANCCAAGCCGCGAAACACTCAGCCCCAAGCGCCAGGTCCAAACGCACCGAAAGACGGGCCAAAAGCCGTTGCCGGATCAGGTCAAAAAGCCCGAAGAAACAATAGAGAAGCAGTACAAGCCCGAAGAGCCCCATCAGCGTGACCACTGAGCCACTAGGCAAAACGCGGTCATATATCTGGATCATGTAAATCGATCCTGTGAGCAGCAGGATGTTGATCAACCCACTGACAACAAAAAGCAGCCCAATCCCCCCAAGCTGTGATCGCAACGCGGCGGCATAGATGTTGTGCGTCTGCACGTTGCACTTCCCCCAAACCAATCAGTCGTCATGGCCGACATCCCCTTGCGGCCTGACTTCTGTGGTAGGGTGATTTCCTTTACAAAGTGGAAAAATTGGCAAATCCGAAAAGGATCAATATTTCAAATTGTACGTTCATTCTGCGGGGATCGCGGCTTCGCATCNACCATCCACAGTCCCGCCCCAAATATGAAGAATACGAAACCATAGATGCTGCCCCAAATGTGCACCGTCGACAGCGTGAGGGTGAGCCCTGTAAAGCAGAGTATCCAGCCTAGCCGTAGCGCCGCTAGGGTCCGATCCATGGTGAAATCTTTGCGCCCGACACGCCAGAGCGCATAGCCATAGCCGACTGTCAAAAAAGTAAACGCCGGCAATCCGAAACGCATCGCGATAAATAGCCAAAAATTATCGATACTCGAGGTGTGCATCCAAACCGGCCTGAGCCAATCGTTTAGCCCAAGTCCAAATACAGGCGCGCTCCAGACATTGGTCATNCCCCATTGGAAAATAGCNGACCGCCAATAGGCGCTTTCGGCAGAAAATGTCGCATAGCTCATGAAAACTTGGATCGGGGTTCGATTGGAAAGGAGATCAATCACGACGTAAAAAATAACAAAACAGGTTGAGAGGATTAGCCATCGTCGCCCGATCCTGCGACATAGGNANCTCCAGAATATCAGCCCTATCTGCACGATTGCCGCCAGCAGCGCGCCGCTGGACAGCGATAGNAAACAGCTGGCGCAAATCACCGTCATAACCACGGACCGCAAACCCAAGCTGTGCCGTCCCGCCAGNCCGATAAAGTACAGNGACGTCGCNATTGTACAAAACAAGCCCCAGTGAATTGGATGCTCGAACGAAAGTTGCACCCGCTCCAGNCCCATGCGGCGATCAATCGCCAGATCCACCGGGGTCGNAAGCCCGGTCATCTTCCNCAATTCAATGNGAACAGATGTCCCGCTTTGCGACTCTATCAANGCCANAGGGAAGCATANCACGATCAGTCCTGTGAGGATCTTAACCACTGCGGCAAAGCTGTGTCTGTCTCGGATAAAGGCGCGCCCGATCAAATACCCGCCTAGAAACTCGACCCCGATTGAGCCTGCATTCTGTGTCGCTTCCACCGGGTTGTTGACCGCCAAGGCCAGCGAAACCCAGAGAAAATGCATAAAGAACATAATGTCTGTCAACAAAACACGCCCGAAGTGGCCGCAAAACAGACGGAGACTTAGCGGAATAATCAGCACTGCTAATAACGCCTTGGTCCCGGTCATATAGACCGACCCTAAATTGAAGCCGACGGGCACCAGCAGGAGCCCGAAATACACGAGCACAACCCGTGATACGGGCCGTTGACGGTATAGCCGTATGCGCTTGAGAGAGCGGTGCTGGTCCGTCGCGTATATATGGTTCACGTCCAAATCATATCTGTCCTTTCGTAAGAAGAATCGGCAGTGCCACCACCATTGGGCTGAACATTTAATATTGCGTGAAGATTAACCCGCCCTTCGCCTCTTCCCCTGCGAATGCAACGGCTCAGCGAGGTTGATATGTATCGATGCCTACGAATTCTGATCGCAAGGTATGGACTATGCAGATGACACTCGGACTGGGCATGAAACTGGGGCAAACGATGGCGGGGTCGCTGCCGCTAAAGATTTCGCCCGTCACGGAAATTCTTGCAGATGGTTGGCGGGCCGAGCACCGAGATATNCCGTCGTTTTCCACCACTTCCGAGGCGCGGAATGTGNCCGTGAACCGGCGCGGTTTTGATACGGCGGCGACGGCTGTCAGCANGGCTTCGGTTGTGCAGCTCACCAGCCGTGTCAGGCAGCCCTACCCANATCATTCAAATTTTACTGACAAGACAGTCGCGTGTTCAGACTTTGTTTACGCGGGCGATACTATCAACGGTGCAATCAATCACAGCACAAGGCCAGCGCCCCGGCCTATTGCCATGTGGTTAAACCATGACCGTGAGAGGGTAGAAGATGATGCACATATACTAAGGCTGGCAGTTGCCCACGCATATGCCCAACAGGGGCAACCCGTCGCGGCGGTGCGGTTCATCGTCCGCGATACGCTTGGCAACGAAGCATCGCAGCTTGTGTCGTCGCAAAGCAGTCTTGGATTTGAGGCGTCGGGNCTCCATGTTCCGCATTATGCAGCGACGGTTGATCTATCAGGCTTGGCCCAGGGGGATTTATTGACTGTAGATGCCACCATCTACCCATGGGTGGGGGACGCCTTTTCCATCAGTGCCGACGCCGATGAATATCCGTCCCCCAACCTGACGACGCTTCGGATGCTGAACGACACGAGCGGCGGGTATGGGGCATGTTATGCCCANGTCGATGGAACCANGGGCGACGATGCGACGGGTCAGGCTGCGTCTGCGCGCGCAGATGCCATTGCCGCCCCATTTGCGTCAATCGCGGCCGCGGCCNACGCGATNAAGGAATTTAATGCCGCGCATTTTGGGCGGGTGGATGATNCNGGNGGTGGNACGATTTTACTGGCAGAGGGGGCGCATATCCTAACGCCTTTCAAGGCTGCCGGTCGCTCGGCACAGTTGCCCTTGTGTATCAGGGCTGAAGACCCGTCCAAACGGGATANCACGATCTTAACGGACGGTGGNGTCAATCGGTTCAANGGCATACCAACGCACCTCAAGATTTGTGATGTCACTTTGCAGAAAGGCGGGGCGAACACGGTGTTTCTGGACAGTGGTGCGGACTCGGCAGGCAATCTTTTGATAACNAAGAACTGTCTTTGGGACGCCAACGGATTCGGCAGCTACGGCGCTTGGGTTTACCGGGTGGGGCGCTTTGTACAAATCAACTGCTCCGTCGTGCCCAACGAAGATCCACACCAGGGCAATTCNTTTTCGACCGAAGCAATCATGGTCACNGCGATCGGCTGCAAANGCTGTGCNGGAACAATNACCTATCANGCGCTCGGCTGTTCGGGGCTTGNCGAATTTACCCTCCGGGCGCCGATTGGCAACCGGCCTGCCATGACCGGCACGTTTTTAGGGTGGAACACATTCAGCAATGGCAGCGCGACCAATGCAATCGTTTCCGTAAGCGCCGAGATCGGNGNGCGGGGCTTTGCTTTTGTAGGGAACATCGTGGAAAGCTGGGGGAGCTCNACAAATGCNGCGCTGCGATTGAACGCTGACAGCGACACAAATGCAGCCCAAAACATCGTTGTGCACAACAATACCATCGCGGGGGAACGCGCGAATTTGCTGTATCTGGACGGCANCGAGAACGTGGCGAANTCGGGCTCTTTNCGGAACAATCTGTTNCACCGCATCAATATCAAAAGCGATGTATTTTCCGGCGAAACCTCCCTTACCGGCAACTGGCCAGCGCGGTACAAGGTTGGATGGTCGCATAATGTCGCAATCGCAGGGTCAAGTAATGAACCCGGCTATGGCCCGTCCTCGTGGCTGGGGGAACTGCCGTCGATCGGTGAGGTTTCACATATCGCCTCGCCTTGGGTCGACGANCGCTCTCACACCGGCAGCAACACNGGCAGCGGTGACTACCGCCCCGACGCACTGTCCGATCTGCCCAAAATATCACCCGCGCAGGCCCCCTATGGNANCGACCTTGTGGGAAATACATTGNGCNATANCGGCTTTATCGGCGCGGTGCTATCCTNCGCGTGATCAAAGNCCCGCGCTGCCCCTCCCGCNCGAAGGTCAGCGCGGGNCNTTCAATCCAGTGCCAGGACNATACCGCGCNNAGCAACGTCAACGGCAAGGCCAGCGCNATGTTCAGCGCNGGCGTCATGTCCNCCCACACCCAAACCACCANCCCCTGCAGCGGCATCGCGTAAATATATATNCCGTATGAATAATCTCCGACCCTATTGAACATCAGCAGGGGGCCNANCTTGCAATACCCNGCCCAGAGGCTGGTGTAGGTCACAGCCAGTGCAAGCATTGGAAANGCNAAAACCGTAGCNTGCACNGCCCATGTCAGGACGATCAACCCAAGGACGAAGGGCCACCGCAAGGNGATATAATNGCGCCAGATCCAGCAGGANGCCCCGAAAACAAAGGGCAANGACAGCAGCCGCGTTTGCTGTAGGCGCGGATGAATGAGGTCGCCGAGATACGGCGCGANNCANCCNCGCGATCAGGTANAGCGCCAANAGCACCGCCATCACCCGCCGGCGGGACAGGGCCCCGACAAGGCCGACGAACAGGATAAGTGCATAGCAGGCGACCTCATGCGCGAGCGTCCAAATCGACCCCTCTACGGTGGGATAGGGGTTCGTCGTGAACACGCCCGGCAAGGTATATTGTGGTTTAAACAAGAGTATATTTTGCACGATAAACCGCGCCGTATCGGGATGNGACAGNTACGTACCCGCGTCTAACCNGCTGACCAGCGGCCCCATGATCAGCGCCACGATCANGATGGACACGGCCAACCCCGGCAGCAGACGCGCGGCCCGNGCCNTGACAAAGGACAAGGCAGACCCCTGCCGGTCGTAGCTGCCCGCGATGAAAAAGCCGGACAGGCCAAAGAANACNAAAACCGCCAGCTCCCCCAGCGAATAGCCAAGCGCTGTTTTCAAAGGCTCNACCGTGCCGCGCCCAAGCGCGAGCGGCCACGCGTGAGAGACCAACACCGCCACCGCCGCNAGAAAGCGAATGAGGTTAAAGTGGTTGTCCCGCCCGATGGCAAGCTCGGACAGNCGGGGCGGCTTGNCGCGTCTCTTCATGGTGAGCGGCTGCCGTTGCTTTGGCCGGGGCATGTCACTTGTGCGGTCAAAGTCTTCTTAACGGTGCTGTATCGCCTTGGGATCCATCCCATCGGGTGCTCCTTTTGTGAAAGTAATTCTGCAGACATCAGGCAGCACCATCGCCAGACCGGCCAGCAACAGGCCGAAGCCTGCGGCCCGAACCCCCATCGGCTGGCCCTGCGTGAAAACCGCCCAAGCCAATACCGCGACCATACAGATCAGCGGCAGGGCCAATGACCGGAGCGGCACCCGTTGCACGCGGTGCATCCAGAGCAGCGCAATCATCAGCCCCGCGGCTTCGCCCAGTCCTGCGATATGCACCACATGGGGCAGGCTTGCGCCTTGCAGCACACCCCATGCCGCGAGGGGGAGGAACGCGATGCGCAACAGATCCGTAAAAAGCTCGGTCTTGCGATACCCTTC